>CANRQH010000022.1 GCA_947632745.1 uncultured Clostridia bacterium
TTGGTACAACAATTATTCCTCCTGGGTGCTGACCTGTTGTTCTTTTTATTCCTGTACAACCAACTGCTAATCTTGAAGCTTCTGCTTGTGATACAGGTATATTTCTTTCTTCAAAGTATTTTTTTACATATCCAAATGCTGTTTTATCTGCTACTGTTCCTACTGTTCCTGCTTTAAAGGTTGTTCCTTTTCCAAATATTACTTCTGTGTATTTGTGTGCTTTTGCTTGATATTCTCCTGAAAAGTTTAAGTCTATATCTGGCTCTTTGTCTCCGTTGAAACCTAAAAATGTCTCAAATGGTATGTCCATTCCGTCTTTTGCAAGTCTTGTTCCACATTTCGGACATGCTTTGTCTGGCAAGTCAAAACCATTTCCATAACCATAATCTGTAAAATCTACATATTTACAATTTGGACATCTATAATGTGGAGGTAACGAATTTACTTCTGTTATACCTGTCATATTTGCAACAAATGATGAACCGTACAGATCCTCTTGAGCCTACTATATAGCCATCTTCATTTGACTTCCATACTAGTTTTTGAGCTATTATATACATTACGGAAAAGCCATTTTTTATAATTGAATCTAGTTCTTTGTCTAGCCTTGTTTGAACTTGTTCAGGTAAATTTTCTCCATATAATTTATGTGCTTTATCATATGCTATTTCTTTAATTGTTTGCTCACATCCTGGAATATGTGGTGGGCATTTTTCCTCAGATATTGGAGAAATTTGCTCACACATATCTGCTATTTTATTTGTGTTTGTTACAACAACCTCATATGCTTTTTCTTCTCCTAAATACTTGAATTCATCTAGCATTTCATTTGTTGTTCTTAAGTATAATGGAGCTTGCTCGTCTGCATCTTTATAGCCTTGCCCCGCTTCTAAAATACGTCTATATACTTCATCTTGTGGGTCCATAAAATGCACATCACATGTTGCTACAACTAATTTGTTTAGTCTCTCGCCCAATTCTACTATTTTTCTATTTATATCTCTTAGGCCTTCTTCGTCTTTTACAATTCCATTTCTAATTAAAAAGTTGTTGTTTCCTATAGGTTGAATTTCTAAATAATCGTAAGAGTTTGCTATTTCTTCTATTTCTTCATCAGATTTTCCAAGCTCTATTGCTTGGTAAAGTTCTCCTGCTTCACATGCACTTCCGAAGTATTAACCCCTCAGAATACTGCTTGTACAAGCTTTTTAAAATTCTTGGTTTTTTATAATAATATTTTAAATGTGATAAAGAAACTAATTTATATAAATTTTTTAATCCTACATAGTTTTTAGCCAATATTATTGCATGATACATTTTTAACCTTTTGTATTCATCAGCTTTTGTTTTTTCGTCTTCACATTTTAAGGCAATATCTATTACTTTTTTTGCTCCCCTTTCCTTTAAAGTTTTCATCATTTCTTTTAAAACTTTAACTGTTGTATCTACATCATCTAATGCCCTATGTGCAACTTCTACCTTAATTTTTAGATATTCTGCAATTTTTCCTAATTTGTGTTTTTTAAGTTCTGGATATAATTTTCTAGCTAAGGGCAATGTATCTACATATGTGTAGTCAAATTCATATCCAAAATCTTTTGCAAACTTTTTTAAAAATCCTATATCAAAGGTTGCATTATGTGCAACAAGAACAGAACCTTTTATAAATTCTAATACTCTTGGAAAAATTTCTTCAATTGTTGGAGCGTTTGCTACCATATCATCTGTTATATTTGTAATTTCTTGAACTCTTTGTGGTATTGGCTTTTCAGGATTTACAAATTCTGAAAACTTATCTATTACTTCTCCATTTTGAATTTTCATTATTCCTATTTCTGTTATTTTTTCAGTTTTTGCTGAAATTCCTGTTGTTTCTAAATCTAAAACACAATATGTTGTATCTATGTCTTGACCTTTATCATTTACTACAACAGGCGAATCGTCTGGTACTAGGTATGCTTCTACTCCATAAATTACTTTCATATCTGGGTTATCTACTCCAAGTAATTTGTGTGCATCTGGGAATGCTTGTACAACTCCATGGTCTGTAATTGCAATAGATTTCCAGCCCCATTTCATTGCCCTTTTTATTAAATCTTTACAAGATGTCATTGCATCCATTTGGCTCATTTGAGTATGCATGTGAAGCTCTACTCTTTTTTCTTCTGCTAAATCTTGACGAATTTGTCTTTTTATACCTTCTGTTTCTACAACTACATTTGCCAAAATTTCCATTTCATGAGTAAAATTGCTTATTCCAGATTTTCCTTCAAGTCTTACTCCTTTGGCATCTTTTAGTCTTTTTAAAACTCTTGGCTTATCTTCTGGTTTAACAAATATTTTTGCTGTTATTGTACTTGATCCATCATACACATTAAATGAAATTAAGAATTTTCCGCTTTTTAATTCTTTTTCTTCTATGCTTCCATCTAAAATTTCTCCACTTATTGCTGACATATCATCTTCTGGAGATATGTCTGAAACCTTTATAATATTTGTTTTAAAGTTAGGGTTTCTTCCTACAATTAATGGTGTTTCTTCTTCTACTTCTTCAAAAACTGGAGGTTCTTCAGGTGGAGGCACAGGTGGCATGTTTTCTTGCATATTTTGCTCTTTTTGAGCTCCCTCATTTTGAACTTTTTTCTTTTCTTCTCTTTCTTTTGCTATTTGCTCTCCTATTGCCATATTTTCTAATGCTCTTTCTATGGCATGCTTTTGGCTTAATTTTCTGCTTTCTTGCAAAGCTTTTTCATCTTCTTCGTTTATTACCTCAACAAATTCTATTTTGTAATTGTAGCCAAATAGATTTTTCATTACTTTTTCTAGTTCTCTATCTAGTTTTCTAGCTCTTAAAAAATCTGCTCCTCTAATTTTCATATTTACTGTTATTTTATTATTTTGGACTTCAATTGTGCTTTTTAATAAAATCATTGGACGCATTAGTGGATATTTATGAACCATATAGCAAATTAAATTTTCCCATTCTTTTTCAATAGGCTTTATTTTTACATTTTCACTATAGTTCATTTTTATATCTATATTAGAAAACTGAAAACGCTCTTTTAAGAATTTTTCGAAATACCAAAGTTCTTTTATTTCTATATAGTTTTCACTTTCTAGATTTATTTCTAAAATATTTGATTTTTTCAAAAAATTTAAACTAATAATTTTTGCTTCTTTTATATTTTCTTCTGTTTTATAATCACTAAAAACTTCTTCTATTAGTTTAGTTTTTTGCATTTTCTATTTCCTTTCTCAAGCATACCTTATTACCACTTACATGTTGATGGTAACTTTTTTTGTGCCACTCATATTTGTTGCTTAACTCATTTTTTGCTTTTTATTGCCACTCACATGTTGCTGGTGGTTTACTTGTAACATCATAAATTATAAATTCTATTTTGTCTTTAAACTTGTCTTCTATTTCTTTTACACTTTTTTCTAACATTTCTTTTGTAACTTCTTTTCCTATTTCTCCTGGTCTTCCTGTCATAAAGTCATTTGTTACAAATGTTCTTATTGCTATAGAATATTTTTTATTTATTCCTACTGGAATTAGTACCGCAAAGGTTTGATTTACTTTTGCTTTTTCTAGATTGTGAGTTACAATACTATCAATTTCTCTAAGTAATTCTATATTTTCATCTTCTATTTTCATATTAAAACATTTAGGTGTATCTGCTATATTGCTTGTATTTAATATATACCCTACTCTATTTATTGAAGAAATTGAATCTGTAATTTCTTTTGCTTTAGTTGTAACTTCTTTCCAGTCAAAATCTAATTTATTTCCTTCCATTAAACATAGATTTCTGTAGCTTCTACAATCTCCTTGAACTCCTACTGATTTTATTGGAAGTATAAATCCTTTTTCTCCTGTATTTTTAAGAATTTCTGATAGTTTTTCTACTTCTTCTTTTGAAATTTCTACTTCTTCTGCTTTATCATGACAAAGTAATCTTATTGCTAGGCCCGGACCCGGGAATGGTTGCCTTGAAGCAATTTCTTCTGCTAGTCCTAATTTTCTTGCAACTTTTCTTACTTCATCTTTATGCCAATCACTATTTGTTTCTACTATTAATCCTTTTTTTCTTGCTTCTCTTACAATTTCTACATCATTATGGTGTGTTTTTATTTTGTGTGCAAATCCACTTATTTCAGGATTTCCGCTTTCTATTAAATCTGGTCTTAATGTTCCTTGTGCAATAAATGTTTTTTCTTTGTCTAAACCTAGTCTTTCTATTACATTGTTTGCAATTCTTATAAAGATTTCACCAATTATTTGTCTTTTTTTCTCTGGATCTATTGTGTCTGAAAGTGGTCCTATTTTTTCGCCTTTAACTTCTACAACAGTATTTAAAAAATAGTCTTTTGCATTTTCTCTAATTAAATTTTTTAAACCTAATTGTTTTAAGTTTTCACATATAATGTCACTTTCATTTTTTCTCATAAATCCTGAATCAATGTGGATTGCATAAATGTTTTCTGGATTTAAAGCTTTTGTAAGAAGTGCTGCAGTAACTGCAGAATCAACTCCTCCACTTACTAATACTATAATTTTGTTGTCTTTTACTTTTTCTTGTATCATTTTTATAGATGTTTCTATTCTATCTTCTAATGCATAAAAATCTTTATAATTTGCAACTTTTCTTATAAAGTTTTCTAACATTTTCATTCCATTTTCTGTTAAATCTACCTCTGGGTGGAATTGAACTCCATACATTTTCTTTTCTTTGTTTCCAATACCTGCAATTGCATTACCTGATTTTGCAATTACATCAAATCCATTTGGTACAACTTTAACTGTATCTCCATGGCTCATAAGTACTTGTTGGTTTTCTTGTAGTCCTTCAAAAATTGGCATAGATGTATTTACCCAAATTTCACTTTGTCCATATTCTTTTACAACATTGCTATCTACTACTCCACCAAAATGGTCTGACATAAGTTGCATTCCATAGCATATTCCTAAAACTGGTATTCCAAGTTCAAAAATTTTCTCATCAAATATAAGCCTTTCATTAGATGCAATACTATTTGGCCCACCTGATAATATTACTGCTTGATATTCTTTTAAATCTTCGCTTTTTACATTTATAGGAAATATGTCTGACTTTACGCCAAGCTCTCTTACTCTCCTATCTATAACTTTTGTATATTGCCCTCCGCAATCTAATATTGCTAGTTTTTCCATCTTATTACACTCCTTTATTTTATTTAAATTACGTCAAATTTTATAATAAATGTTGGGGTAATTACCTCAACATTTTAATATATCTCCATGTTAAACTCTATCTGAAAATAATTGAACGTAATATAACCTTCCACCTTGACTATGTACTCCTATACCTATCTTATGGAATCCACTATTTATCATGTTTGCATAGTGTCCTGTTGAATTTCTCCACCAAACAGCTGCAGAAGCTCCATTTGCTTGTCCCCAAGCTATATTTTCTCCACACATATATGATATAATATTAAATTCATCAAATACAGTAAAACAATCACTTCCATCTGGTCTTGTATGTGATGGAGTACTTACCAGCTCAGTAGCTCTTTTTTGTGCTGCAGAAGATAATTTTGAATCTAATGTTAATGCACTTGCTCCTCTTTCTGCTCTATATTGGTTTGTTAGTGTTAAAATGTCTTGTACATGGTTTCCAGATGATGCAACTACTCCACTACTTTGAGTTCCACTACTGCTTTTTTCTCCACTACTACTTTTGCCTTTACTTGAAGAACTACTTTTAGATGATGTAGTTGAATTGCTTTTAGGTTCCTGAGTCTCTACTACTGGCTTTTCTTTTACTGTAACTTTAAATGAGGCTTCTTCTGTATTTCCACTGTTATCTGTTGCGGTAACCTTTATTATATATTCTCCGGCTTTATTGTTATCTACAGTTCCTTCAATTTTTGCTTCTATTTCGCCATCTACGTTATCTGTTGCTGTAATTCCCTCAGATAAGTTAATTTCATCTCCAACTGTTATTTCTTTATCAGCTACTCCTGTTATTACTGGTTTTTCTTTATCTTCAACTTTTATTTCTGTTACTTTTTCACTTTCTATTATTTTGGTTAATGATTTTATTAATGAATAGTTGTATTGATATACTAATTTTACTCTTATGTTATATGTACCAAGTTGTTCAAATTTATATGTATCTTCTTTAGATAGCTCTGTATCATTAATTGTAAGAATTATATTTACATTGTCTTCTAATTTGCTTATATCTACTAATTTTGATAGTAAATCATTATACGAAATTTCTTGTCCATATTTTATTTCTTCTGAAAATTCTAAAAATAATTGCTCTTGTGATAAACTTATTTCTTCTATTTTGTTTTCTTCTGTTATATAATAATATGTGCCTGCACCAACACAAGCTAGTAAGATTACTAAAATTATGCCTATAGTAATAAATACAATTTTCTTTTTGCTTTTTTTCTTTTCTACATTTTTTTCTTCATCTTTTCTCTCTTCCATATTTTACTTCCCCCTTTGAACATCATTATAATACAACTCTTTTACTTTTACAAGCATTTTATTTGACAAATTTTGACCACAAAATTTTAGTTATTAAAGTTCACAATTTACAAGCTCCAAATTAATAAAATTTTCATAAAAGCATGGGAGTGCTTTGAATTAGAAATTCTTACATTTTTTATGGAAAGAGTTCAAGTTTATCTTGGAAGGGTGCCATAAAAAATGGATAGAATTTCTATGAAAAAGTAAAGGACAAAGCTTTTTATGAAAATTTTATTAATTTCGAGCTTGCAAAATATAAATAGTAACATTATTTTTATCTAAATATTGATACTTGTATTTTTTTGTGTTAATATATTTATAATATTAAGTGGAGGCATTTATGAAGAAATCAAAGCATAGTAAAAAAAATTCAAAATTAAAACTTATATCTGGCATATTACTTTTGGTTGGTATTGTATTATTTGTTTACTCTTCTTTTAATATAATAAAATGGTTTTTAGACTCTAATAGAACTAAAAATATGATTACTAAAATTAATGAAAGTGTTTCAATTAAAGAAGATGATACAGGTATAGACACAAATACAGATATTGATTTTTCAAAATTAAATGATATAAATTCAGATACAGTTCGGATGGATACAAGTTGCCGGATGTGAGGTAAATTACCCATTTACGCAAACCACAAATAATGACTTTTATTTAAATCATTCTTTTGATAAAAGTTATAATTCTGCTGGTTGGATTTTTTTAGATTATAGAAATAATATTAACAATTTTGATAAAAATACTATTTTGTATGCACATGGTAGATTAGATAATACAATGTTCGGTTCTTTAAAATATGTTTTTGAGAATAAATGGTATGAAAATAAAGATAATCATATAATAAAAACTTGGACTGAAAATCAAAATAATACATGGGAAATCTTTAGTGTGTACCACATCCCTGTAACTGATGATTATATGAAAATAAATTTTGAATCAGATGATGACTTTATACGTTTTGTTGATATGATAAAAAACCGTAGTTTTTATAATTTTAATGTAGCTGTAAGTAGCAAAGATAATATTATTTCTCTTTCCACATGTTATAATAATGATAGCCGTCAAAGACTTGTTATTCATGGCAAATTAGTAAATTAATTTTTTAAATTTTAGTTATTATTTAGCAAATTTTTAGAAAAGTAATCCCCAATTCTTTTACAAATTGGGGATTATTTATTTATATTTTATTTTTTATCTTTTCTTTCTTTTGTTTAATTTCTTAGAAACTATAATACATACAATTCCTAGTATTGCAAGTTTTACATAGCCAAATATATTATCTACTGTTTTTGGATTTGTTGAGTTAGAGTCTTCTACTTTTTCTGTTTCTCCATTTTCACTGTTATTCTCATCTTGCTTTGGTTCTTCTGGAGTAACAGGTATTGCTTCATATGTTGGCTCAATTGTAACATCACCGTCTATAATATCATTTTCTGATATTGCCTCTCCAGTTGCACTATTTACAAATCTTGCAAATCTTTCTCCTTCATTGTGGTCATTTTTTATTTCTTCTAGTTTTGCTTTTTCTTCATCTGATAAATCATTTAATGTTTTTCCCTCTTCTATATAGAATTGCTCTGTATTACCGTCTTTGTCTTTTACAGTTACTGTTACTAAATATTTTGGTATTAAAATTGTATTTTCTGTAATTGGTGTATTTTCTTCTATTGTCTTATTAAATTGATCCGTAAATTCAGAAAATGGTCTATTTTCTATAGCTTTTAAGTCTTCATAATCTTGTTTAGCATCAGGATATTGAGCAAATAAATCGGTTAAAGTTTGATTTTCTTCTATTGTGTATATGTTGCCTTCTCCTATTGTTACTGTTACATTGTATATTGGTGTTAATTCCATATTTTCTGTAATTGGTGTATTATCATCTATTTCTTTAAATTTAGCAAATTGTTTATTAGTTTTATTAACTATGTTATCCATTTTTTCTTTATCTTGAGCTGATAATTCACTTAATTTTTGTCCTTCTGGAATTTCAATAGTTTCATTTCCTATTGTTATAACAACATTATATTCTGCATGTATTGTTATATTTTCATTTATTGCATCATTTAATCCTATTACATTATTAGATTCGTTTAAATAATTTTTAAATACTTTATTATTAACATTTTTTAAATCATCTAATGCTTTTTTTCCATCTTGTCCTAAATCATTTAATGTTAGGCCCTCTTCTAAGTCATAATCTGTTCCATTTATTGTTACTTTTAAATTGAATTTTGGATTTAAAGTTATATTGTCTTTTATTTCAGTATTTTCTACATCAAATGTTTTTTCTACTCCATTTTCAGTATATACAAATCTTGAGAAAGTTCTATTTCCTTTTTGTTTAGTTTGTTCAAATCTATCTTTATCATCTTGTTTTATATCTACTAGCTTTTGATTTTCTTCTATATAAAACTCCTCTGGTGTTCCATCTGCTTTATTTATTGTTACTTTTACATTGAATTTCGGTGTTAATGTAATATCTTTTGTTATTGTAGTGTTTTCTACATCAAATGTTTGCTCTACTCCATTTTCATCTGTATAAACAAATCTTGAAAATGTTCTGTTGTCTTTCTTTTTGGCATTTTCATATCTTTCTTGGTCTTCTATATCTGCTAATTTTTTTCCTTCTTCTATTGTAAATCTTTCATCTCCCTTTACTGCTTTTATTGTAATTACTACGTTATATTTTGGAGTTAATGTTATATGTTTATTGATAGGTGTTTGGTCATTTTCAATTTCATTGAACCATATAAATTCTTTATCAGTTCCTTTTATGTATTCTCTCCATTCTGATTTTTCTGTTTCTGTTAAGTCTGCCAAACATTGACCTTCATCTAATGTATAAGTCTTTCCCTCTGTATCAGTTGTATTTTTCTTTATTGTTATTTTTACTGTATATTTTGCTGTTAATTCTGTATGTTTTGTTATTGGCATATCTTCTGATACTACTGTTCCATCTACATCTACAAAATGCTTAAAATCTTTTTCTTCTATACTTTCAATTTCTTGTATTAAATCTTTTCCATCTTGCTCTAAATTATCTAATGTTTGATTTTCCTCTAAAGTAAATTCTCTTCCTGCATCATTTCCATCTTTCTTTATTTTTACTTTTACTGTATATTTTGGTGTCAATACTGTGTCTTTAATTATTCTTGTTTCACTTTCTTTTACTTCTGTTCCATTTTCATCTACAAATTTACTAAAATCTTTTCCTTCAACTGTCTTTAATTCATCAAGTACAGTTTTTAGTTCATGATTTTCATTAGCTAGTGTTTCTAATGTTTTATTACTTGCATTTTTTATTTCAAATGTTTTTCCTCCAACTGTTATTACTATATCATTTACTGCTATTATTTCTGTATCTTCCAAAAATTGATGTTGCATAACATCTTCTGTAGTTTTAAATTTTTCTCCTGTTACTGTATCAACAAATTCTGTAAATGTGTCTTGTAAATCTTGTTTTATTTTTTCTAATTGAGCCTTTGCTTCATCTTTCTTAGTTTGCTCTAAGTCATTTAGTGATTTTTCTTTATCAATTGTGTATGTTTTGTCATCTATTTTTACATCTACTGTTTCTACATACTTAGGAAATACATCCATATTTACAGTTGCTTCAAAAGGCTCATTGAAATCCGTTATTACTTCAGTATTATCTTTGTATAACCATTTATCAAATCTGTGTCCTTCTTCATTTTTTTGCTCATAGTTTTGAACTTCTGTAATAACTTGATCTTTTTTATATGTTTTTACATCTAAATTTCCAAAAACACCGTTTTCATATCTATCATATATACCTACAACAACATAATCTTTATCATCAGTATTATTATATTTGTTTGATACTTTTTCTGAAGGGAATATTACCCCTGCATCTACATGTGCTGTAATGTTATCTTCTGGAGTATTATTTGGTCCAAAATTGAAAATACAGTTATTGTCTCCCTTATCTTCTTCAGTAATTACGCTATTTCCAGTTATTTTAATTTTAACATTTGTACTATGAGTATCCCCTTCGTCATCTATTGAAAACAATTTTGTTGCAACATCATTCGCAGAACCACCAGCATCTGATCCTTTAATTTCACAATCCTCTATATTTATATTTAAATTACTTTGTTCAACAATTGATATCGCTTCATCCTCACGAGATATATAACTATATCCAGATAATTTAGATTGCTTAATATTAAAAGTATTGTTGCTTCCATTTTCTATCCTTATAGTTGTGTCTGCTAATATGTATGATGAACCACTTACATCAACAGTTGTATTTGATGACATAACTCTAAGTCCATCTCCATACCCCATCATTTCTGAGCTTTCTATAGTAAGTTTTGTTTCATTTGCTGTATTTTCTATATTAATAAGTGATGGTCTTTTTCCTTCAGGTTCTAGACTTCCTCCAACTCCTCTAAGAATTAAATTTTTTACAGTTAAATTTACAGGACTTTGTATGTCTATATAATCAAATTCATTTTTTACTCTAAACATTCCAGAAGAAAATCCTTCTAAAATTATTTTATCTTCTTTATTCGTTTCTTTTATTTGAAGTTCTTCATATATATATGGAATATTTCCTGTTCCCTTTATAGTAATACTCTTATTTATAGTTATTGGTCCATTATTATAATAGTTTCCTCCAAAAAGTATTAATGTATCTCCATCTTTTGCATCATTTATAGCTTTCTGTAATGTTCCAGTTCCCGCATATACTTCTATTTCTTGTGGTCCTTCTGCTACAGGTGCTGGTTCACTAATAGTAGCTGGTACTCCTTCTAAATCTTGCTCTACACTCATAAGAGCCACTCCATTATCTACTTCTTCGTCCTCTTCTGTTTTACCTTCTTCACTTTCGTTTGCAGTATTTTCAGTAGCTTCATCTTCTACGGTATCTTTACCTTCTTCTACTGCATTTTCTGCTTGTCCATTGTTTTCTTCTTCTGAACTTTTTTGTTCTGAACCTTTTTGTTCCTCAGTTTTAGGTTCTACCATTTCTTCATTTTGTGCTTGATTTTCGTTATCTGTCGCATCTATTGCATAAGTTATATCTGTACATATAAATGGAGCTATAAGTGATATAATTACGCTAAATGCCAAAATTTTTTCCTTAATTTTTAATAAATTCATAAATTAAGCCTCCCTTTTTTTATATTTTCATTCATCATTATATCATGTAAATTTTTTTAAAGCAACAAAAATTTTTAAAAAATTTGATATAATTACAAAGTAATTTTTACCACCTTACATTTCCTTTTTATTGTAAATTTTTTCTGATATTTTATATGACACATATAACATTAAAATCATAGATATTGGAATTGCAATTAACCAATATGCACTTATGGAATCTAGAATTTTAATTAATGGAGACAAATCAACATAAGTTGTAACTACTCCCATAATAATTGCAACACTAAAAACTATCGTTATTAATACAATTCTTGCTTTTTCTGGTCCAAATTTATAATTAGCCGGATACATAAAAGATTGTATTAAAACTGTTGCAAATAAAGACCCAATCATTGTTGGTATAATGTTTTCAAAATCTATTGTTTTTGTTTTTACATAAGAAATCGTAAAAGATAATATAGTTATAATTATGGTTGTTGCAATTATAAGTATTATTGTTGCTAAATATTTTGCTTTTACACTGTTTTTTCTGCCATTTGGCAAAGATATTGCATAAGCATCCCATTTATTGTAAAAATCATAACTGAATGTTGAAATCATTACCATTACACTCATAAATGGAAGTAAAAATGATAAATCCATTTGACCTTGAAATGCCATAACTATATATATAAGTAATAAAATTGCAAAAATTTTAAGATTACTTTTTATCATTAATAAATCTTTTTTTATAAAACCTAACATTATTTTTCCCCCTTAATCATTAATACCATTAGTTCTTCAAGTGTTATTTTGTCTATGGTATTTATATCATATTTTTTATTAAAAGCTTTTCTGTTTTCAACTAGAATTTCGTATTCATATTTGCTTTTCTTGTATTTTATAAAATCTTTTTTATCTATTTTTTCAAAATCTTCTTTTGAGCATTTGACAATACCATAATCTTCTAGCAATTCTTCTCTAGTTTTTTCTAATATAATCTTCCCATTATTTATAAAAGTTATATAATCTGCAATATGCTCTAAATCTGTTGTAATATGACTTGATATGAAGATTGAACATTCTTCATTTTGAATAAACTCTTGAAAAATATCTATTACTTCGTTTCTTGCTATTGGATCAAGCCCCGCTGTTGGCTCATCAAGAATTAAGAGTTTTGGATGATGTGAAATTGCTGTAGCTATTTCCAACTTTTTTCTCATTCCTTTAGATAATGTTTTTATGGCTTTATTTGCTGGTAATGAAAAATCTGTTAAGTATTTAAAATATAATTTTGAATCCCAATTTTTATAAATATCTTTCATTATAGTATTTATGTCATTTGGTGTAAGAATTTCTGGAAAGAACATATCATCTAAAACTACACCAATATCTTCTTTTATTTTTTTATCATATTTTTTATTATCAAGTCCAAATATTTTTATTTCTCCTGTGTAATTTTTTATAATGTCTAAAATGGCTTTTATGGTAGTTGTTTTTCCTGCTCCGTTTTCTCCTATAAATCCCATTATCATTCCCTTAGGCAATGTAATATTAATATTTTGTAATTCGAATCCATTATATTTTTTACATAGATTTTTTACCTCTAATATATTTTCCATTTAATCTTCCTCCCCATATAAATATTCAAAAGTGTCTAATATTTCTTTTTTACTTATATTAGACGACTTGGATATTAAAATAATTTTATCAATATATTTTTCTATCTCTTTCATTTGCTCTTCTTTTAATAATTCAATATTTTTTGTTGCAACTAGACTTCCTTTTCCATGAATTGTTTTTATAAATCCTTCTTGTTCTAATTCATCATAGGCTCTTTTTACTGTCATAACACTAATTCGTAAATCTTGTGCTAAGTTTCTTATTGATGGTAACATCTCATTTTCTTTTAGTTCATCTGTTGCTATTGCTTTTTTTATAGATTGTTTTATTTGCTCAAAAATTGGCTGGTTACTACTATTGCTAATAATAATGTCCATAATATTTTTTTCATCCCTTTCTATGGTACAAATTTTGATAAACCGCTCCCAAATTTAGTATTTTATTAAAATTTTTTACTGTTATATTTATATTATAACAGTTAGAACAGTTTGTCAATATATTTATTAAATTTTTATTCAAGTATAAAACAAAAAAATCCAATAAAGCCTGCATATCAAGCTTTATTGGATTTTTATTTCATTTAAAATTTAATTTATGAATTGATTACAATAATTATTTTAAATATTATCTGATGACATTTGCTGTTTTATTACTAAATTTATTTCATCTATTCTCTTTTCTTCTATATTTGCAATAAAATTCATAAAAGGAATAATATCTTTTTGAACAGCATATTTATCTAAAGTATTATAGTAATCTAATCTATCTTCAACTTTAATATTTATTGGTAATAATCCTTTTTGCATTAATTGATAATTCATTATTAATCTTGCAGTTCTTCCATTTCCATCTGGGAATGGATGTATTCTTACAAATTCTGCATGAGTCCATGCGGAAAGTTCTATAGGATTCATTTTTTTATTATTTTCTTCTAAATCATTATAAAAGAACTTTAATTGATTATACATATCATTTGGTGTTGGAGGAGTAAAACTTGCTCCTGAAATAGCAATATCTGTACTTCTATATATTCCTCCTTGAAAAATATTTTTCGTTACGATTTCGTGTATATCTTTTATTTTTTCTTCATTTAGGTTCTCATTTTTTTGTATCGCATTTTTTACATAATTAAAAGCTTCATTATTATTAGTAACTTCATAAATTTCTCTTAAGCTTTTTCCTCCTATAGCTATGTTGTCTTCTAATACTGCTTTTGTTTCTATTAAACTTAATGTATTTCCTTCTATTGTAGTAGAATTATAAGTAAAATCAATATCAAATGCTTTATTGATTTTTTCTAATATTTCTTTATGTATTACTTGTTTGTTTTGGTTGTAAAATTCTATCTTTTTAAATATTTCATCATACATAATATTACTCCTATTATACTTTATAACTAGGTTCATATTAACATTTATTTATTGTATTGTCAATAAATTAAACAGATTTATTTATGTATTCACTTAAAGCTAATGGCATATATCTTTGACTTCTAATTGCATTTATTCCAAAGTCTTTTAATTTATAACCGTATATGAATAACTTTTTTCAATCAAGCTCATTATTTTTTCATCTGATATAGTATTATTTAGTATAACTGTAATCCAACTTTTCTTATTCATATGATATGCAGGATAAAATCCGTCTTGTTTTAGTAAAGATTCTATTTCATTTGGTTCTGGTTTTATATCAATTATTTCTACTTCGCCAGTAGATTTTTCATCTAATTTATTTTTGTCAAGATTCATTATTATGCCATACCATTTTTTACTATCTTTATTTCTAAAAGTAGCATATCCAGGGAATTTTTCCCATTCAAATTCTGGTTCATCTCCATACTTTTCCTTTAACTATTCCATCATTATTTATTTCAATATCCACTCTAAAAGTATTATTCATAATATTTTTTGAATATTTATACAAAGATTTATCTTTTTTAAATCCATATTTAGATATTTTATAAAAATCAATCTTTGTTTTTCTAAATACTTCTTCTTCAATGGTCATTTTTATTCTCCTTTGAAAATTGTAAGTTGTCACTGAGATTGAATCTCAATCATTGTTCAATTGGATTTTACTCTATATC
>CANRQH010000023.1 GCA_947632745.1 uncultured Clostridia bacterium
ACTTCTTTTCTTGTTGCATTTCCTTGTTCTCTCATAACCTCTGCATTAATTAAATAAGTCAAATTTATGTGTTTTTTTGCAAATGCTAAAGCATCTTCAATATTAGTTATTATGTCTTTATTGCAATCCAATGTATCCAAAATATAAACTCTCTTTGTGCCTTTAAAGGCAATACAAGTTATATAATTTTGAATTAAAAATTTTGTAGGATTTTTTGTAAAGAAAATAACCCCTGCATTTGTAAACATATATTTATTATTTACTTTTTCCAAACAATTCAAATTTATCAATAATTCTTCTCTTTCTATTGTTTCGCTTGTATTAGATAATTTTAGAAAATTTTCATATGCATTTTCATTAAAGTCTTCTGGATATTTTGCTTTTTTATTAATCATTCTGTCAAACTGTATTTTCCCACCATCTTCTAAATATTCTCTAATTTCATTTCTATTCATCTTTTGGCACATAGCACCTACTCTTAAATAATATCCATCACTTGAAGAATATGGCTTATCATCTCCTTCTGGTACATTTACAACAATAACCTTATCTACTACTTCAATTTTCACATTTATTCTTGGCTCTATTTGACTTATTTGATTTTGTATGTTTGCTCTTTGATTATTAGATGTATCTGTACCAATAATATTACCATCATCATCTACACCAATTAATATTTTTCCACCCATACTATTAGCAAATGCAACTACTTCAACTGCAAATTTTTTACCTAAATTTTCTTTAAATTCTAAAGTATATCCTTCGCCTTGTTTTGCTAGTATTTTTAGTTCTTCTATTGTCATTAATACCACCTTTCTAATTTTGCAGACAGTGTCTACCAAATTGAATTGTTCTTTTATTAATTCGTACTATATCATAAAATTCAAAAATTTTCCATTAAAATCCAAATTTTTAAATATATTTTTATTTTACATTCTCTTGAATAGTTTAATCGTATTCGTCCATATTTATTCAAATGTATTATCTTTTGTTCTCTTCTCATTTTTTAAATTTTTTCATCACAAATAGGTGAACCTAACTTATATTAAATGTTTGATTTTGCAATACTTTTAGTCCATTTTTTCGGAAAATCACGCAACAAAAAAGTTTGAATTAAGTTTTTTTGAATAAAATTTTCTATGACTTAAAAGCAATTTGCATTTTTATTATAATACCGTAATTTAAACTTTGTCAACAGTTAACGTAAATTTTTCAAAAATTTTTGCCATTTCTCTTGTAATTTTTGCTAATTTGTAGGATAATATAAGGGAGTATGAAAATATTTAAAATATAAGAGGGATTAATATATGATGAAATTAATAGATAAATTATTGAAAAAGTTAAATGTAAATAGAAATACATTTTTTACATATATATTAACTTTAATTACTTTTTACATATGTATAGATAGAGTTGTAGAAATGTTACTTATGATATTTACCGGAGTGTCTACATCGTATTGGGGACCTATTAAATATACTTTAGCACTAGCTTGTCCTGCTTTTGCTTTTGCATTTTCACCTAAGTCAAGCTTTTCAGACAACAGAAGCAAAAAAGTTACATTATTTTATATGTATGCAATTGCAATATACATAATTGTAATTTCAATGTTTACACAATGGTTAAATGCTGGGCTTTGGGTATTATTTTTATCAGTTCCAAACTATAGCAATATAATTACAGAATTTCCTACAATGGTAAAACATGCTTTCCAAGCTGTAGCATTATATCTACCTTTAACAACTTTCTACCCATTTATAGTTCAAAAACTAATTATGCAAGTTGATGACTCTAAAGAAAGGTCAAGGTCAATATGGGACTACACTGGAATCGACTTATCAGACCCAACAGTAAAACACAATTCTTATATGTGTGATGTATCATTTGTTTATGATTATTATACAGGTAAAAAAGTAGTATACGGGGAAACTTCAAGATATAGATCGCTTCTTGTATGTGGTAGTTCTGGAACAGGAAAAACCGCAAGAGTATTTGAACCAATGATTGCACAGGATATAGAAAGAAAATTCTTCTTCGAAGAAACTTCAAAAGAATTAGGTTTTACAGCTTTAAAAACAGGAATAGCAACACTTCCTTACGTATATAGTAATGAATATTTAAATAAAAACTTTAACCTAAACATGCTTACCCCAGCATTTGGAAAAGAAACATTATACAATACATTTATGAAAAAAATGTTACTTGCAACTTCTCCAAAATATATTTATAAAAATATGGGATTAACATATCTTTCTCCAGATGATGAAAGTATATCAAGAATGATAGATGTTTGCGATAACTATAATGTACCTTATACATTAATAGACCCTCTTAATACTGCAAACTCTACTGGTCTAAATCCTTTTATATATGATGACCCAAATAAAATTGCAGTAACAATTTCTTCTACATTAAATGGAATAAAATCGCCAGATAGTGATAACTATTCAGAAGATACTGTAATTCAAATTTTAGAGAATTTAACTATTTTACTAAAACTTGTTTATCCAAAAATGAACGATGGAGTTCTTCCAAATATGGAAGATTTGCTAAAGCTTTTAAATAATTTTACATTAGTAGAAAAAATGTGTGAAATCTTGAAAACAGATGATGAACTAGTAGAAGAATATTCAATGCAAATTCAATTTTTTGAACATAACTTTTTCCCTAACAGCCGTGGATTAGAAAATATGGAAAAATATGCATTCTATATTGCAGGAAGATTAGAAAATCTACTTCGTTCTTCTAAAATAAAAAGTATATTATGTAACAGACACAATAACATAGATTTTGATGCTGCTTTAAAAAACGGAGAATTTATATTTATTTGTACTCGTCGTGGAGATTCAGGTAAATTTGCAAGCAGAGCTTTAGGATTATTTTACTTACTTTCTATGCAAAATGCAGTACTTCGTAGACCTGGAAATGAAAAAACTCGTATACCTCATTACTTATATATAGATGAATTTCCAGATTATCATACAAAAGATACAGAAACAATATTTACAATGTACAGAAAATATTGTGTTGGAACTACAATCTCTGCACAAAGTATAGGAATGTTTGGTACATCTGGTGTTTCAAGTATTGAATATGACAAAGGTAACAACGAAGCAGTTGCAAAATTTAATAGTACAATACTTTCAAACTGCTCAAGTAAGGTATTTACCGGTGGTGCCGCACCTATTGACGAATTACAATGGTGGCAGAAAGAAATTGGTAAGTGGAAGCAATGGCAATATACTCGTGATTTTAGTGAAAAAACAGGCGCTATGGAACCTGGTTACAAAGGCGTAAAATATGATTATATGGATAAGGTTTTTGCAGGAAATATGCAATTCTTCCCTGATGATGGTTGTGCATACAAAATAGTTACTGACAGTGGTAGACCAACTAATAGTGAGGGAATTATAAATCTTATGTCATCTAAATATAAAGAAAAACATAAAGGAAAAAATCACGATTTTGCAAAATATATTAATCCATCTGGAACTTCAGATACTTCTAGTTATGATGAAGGTTCTAAAAAGTCAAAAAGGTTTAACCCAAAAAAAGCAATTCAAGAAAATACCAGTAACGATGAAATAGATCCTATAGCTTCTAATACATCGTCTAAGTACATATTTGATAATGAAGATGCTATTGTGGTTAATTTTAAGAAAAATGATAATGATGATGATACAGAGTAAAACGGAAAGGAGATTTCTCCTTTCCGTTTTTAATTGAATTTTTTATCTTTTTCTATCATTTGTATCTTTAGCGATTTTTTTAATTAATAAAATTTAACATTTGCATTCCCCATCCTGAAATAACTCCAATTACATATAAAAGACCTACAATACTCAAATTTTCTTTTAAATTTTTCTTGTTTATTCTAAACAATACTATTAATCCTACACCAGCACCTGTAAGTAATCCTGCAATTAATGATGCCATATTAAATACATTCTTTAAGTAAAGGTTAGTTATTAATACAGATGCAGCACAATTTGGAATTAACCCTATTAGACTTGATATAACAGGTCCTAAAGCACTGTTAGTTTGTATAAAGGTTTCTATTTTGTCTTCTCCAACTAGCCAAATTATAATATTTATAATTAAAGTTATTACAAAAATATATATTATAATGTTTAAAGTATGTTTTAAACTTGATTTTAAAATTCCATCTTCATGGCAATGACAATGTTCTTGTTCACACAAATCTATTTCTTCTTTAGGTTCTTTGTTTTTAGTTAAAATATTATATATAAAATCTATTAAAAATCCAAAAAATATTCCTAAAACCAATTTTATAGCAAGTATTTTTAAAATTGTACTTATAGGTACTGCTTCAGATAAAAATATTGGTATCATTTCATCAGATGTTGATAAATATACTGCCATTAATGTTCCAATAGAGATAAGTCTTCCTCTATAAAGGTTAGTAGCGGACGCTGAAAATCCACATTGAGGTATTATTCCCACTAAACCACCAAAGAATGGTCCAAATTTCCCTGCTTTTTTTATTTTGTCTTTTAAATTTTCACTTGTTTTATTTTCAATGTATTCCATTAATAAATATGTTAAAAATAAAAATGGTAATAATTTTATTGTATCTATTAAGGTTTCCTGCAATATTTGAAGCATGACCTTCTCCTTTCCATAATTTTAATATATAAGCTAAATTGTACCATTATTTATATATATTTTTTTACCATATATATTTTAAGATATATTTTAAGTCAAAGTTCCTTATTTCTTTGTAGGAACTTTTATTACAACCTCTGTTCCTTTTCCTACTTCACTTTTTATATCTATACTTCCACCATTTTTATCTAAAATTTCTTTTGCTATAGAAAGTCCTAAGCCTGTACCTCCATATTCTCTACTTCTTGCTTTATCTACCCTATAAAAACGCTCAAATATTCTATCTAAGTCTTCTTTTGGAATTCCAATTCCATTATCAATTATTTTTATATATGCGTCATTATATACAAAACCTACATATATTTTAATTAATCCACCATTTGGAGTGTATTTTATACTATTTGTTAAAATATTTAGTACCACTCTTTCTATATCATCTTTGTCAGCATATACTGGTGGAACATCTGCTGTTACAAAATTTTCTACTTGGTGATTTTTCTTTTTTATTTCTATTGCAAGTTTTTCTTGGCTTTCTTTTACCATTTTTCCAAGGTCAAAACTTTCTTTTCTTACTCTCTTTTTGTTATTATCAATTCTTGAAAGCTCTAATAAATCTGTAACAAGTCTTGCCATACGTCTTGCTTCTCCCGCAATTACTCCTAAAAATTCTTTCTGCGTTCCTTCGTCATACTCTCCTTCTAAAAGTGTGTCTGCATATCCCATAATTGATGTTATAGGTGTTTTTAATTCATGTGATACATCCGCTACAAACTCTTTTCTCATGTTGTCTAGTCTTTCATGTTCTATTGTGTCTGGAATAAATGCAATTACCCCTATTGGAATATCCTGCTTGTCCCTAAATGGAGAAAATAAAACATCTAATGTATATTCTCCAACATTAACCTTTTGAGTCGTTGATGTCCAGTTGTCTAAATATATTATTTTTTCCATATTTATGTTTTTATCATATTTATGGAAAATGTCTTCAAATGAATTATCCTCAGGAGAAATTTTAAGTAATTTTCTAGCTGATGGATTTATTAATGCAATTTTCCCATCTCTATTAAACACTATTATTCCCTCTGTTGTGTGTAATATAATTTTTCTCATTTCTATTTGTTCAGTAGATTTTTCATCATCTTTGCTTTTTAAATATTTATTTAATGGATACACTATAACTCTTGACATATATATACTTAAAACTATTGCAATTAATACAAAAGCTATACATGAAGCAATTAGTATTATATAAACATTTTTAGAAAGTGCTTCTAAGTACATATCCACTTCTTGAACACTTACAATTGCTGAACTTTCTATTCCATTGTGAATTTCTATAATATTATATTGTAATGCTAACCCCAATCCTATTAAAATAATAATTTCAGTAATAAATATAACTAAAACTATTTTAAGTGGTGTATTTTTCTTAAACAAATTCTAATCCCTCTTTCTTTGTTCTTATTTTCATATTATTTCTTTGTTTATTATCTATCTTTTATTATTTTACTCATAATGTTTTTTATTGTACTAATTTTTTTATTTCCTTCCAAATTTTATCTTCTACATTTGTATTTGCTACTTTATGTGCACATTTTCCCATTTCAACACATTTTTCCTTATTTAAAACAATGTTTTCTATTTCATTATGTAATATATCCCCTGTAAGCTTGCTATTTTCAATAATTCTAGCTGCTCCAACCTTTTCTAAAACTTTTGCATTATACATTTGGTGGTTGTTGCTTACATTTGGAAGTGGTACTAATATTGATGGCTTACCTAAATTTGCAAGTTCTGTAATTGTCATAGCTCCACTTCTTGCAACTATAACATCTGCTACATTTTCTATTTCTTCCATATTGTATATGTAAGGAACAATTTTACAATTTGGTATATTATTTATGTTTATGTTCTTTTTAGAAAGCGTACTTTTTATTATATCGTATTGTTTTGGGCCTGCTGCACACATTATTTGATAATTTTTGTTTTGACGACTTTCAATTATATTTATTAAGGCTTCATTTATTTTTTGAGCTCCTTGGCTTCCACCAAAAATTAAAACAATTGGTTTTACTTCACTTAAACCTGCTGATTGAATTATTCTAATTTTTTCATTTATTCCATATTCGCGTTTTTTTATTTTTACTGGTGTTCCAGTAAATACTACATTTTTACATTTTGTTATTCTTGATGCAACATCTTCAAAAGATACCAATATTGTATCTACTTTTTTAGATAACATCTGTACTGCTTTTCCTGGAAAAGCATTGCTTTCATGTAATATAACAGGGACATTGCTTGCCTTTGCTGCAATTACCACAGGTCCACATATATATCCACCTGTGCCTATTACTATATCTGGCTTAAATTCTTTTATAATTTTTTTCGCTTCTCCTATTCCTTTAAATGTTTTATACATTTTTTTCAAGTTATTTATTGATATTTTTTTGCTAAATCCATATGCTTCAATTGTCTTAAGTTCATATCCACTACGAGGAACTAAATCATTTTCTAATCCATGTGTTGTTCCAATAAAAATAATTTTACTGTCTTTTTCTTCTTGTTTTATTTTGTTTGCTATGGAAATGCCTGGATTAATATGCCCAGCAGTTCCTGCAGCGCTAATTAGAACTCTCATTTATAAAATCTATCCTTTCTTTTTATTATTAGTTAGCAGCACTTACTAAATAAAAGTTTATATTTATATATTTTTTCGTTATCTCCATTTGTTAGGTTTTTCTTCCAGCTCTTGAAATGTTGAGTAATACTCCCATTTCACAAAACATTATAAATAATGCTGTTCCGCCATAACTAAAAAATGGTAATGGCATTCCTGTTGCTGGCATTGATGATGTTACTACCGCAATATTTATTATTACTTGAATTCCTACCATTGCTGTAATTCCAGCTGCAACTAAGCTTCCAAACATGTCTGGTGCTCTCATTGCAATTAAAACTCCTCTCCATATAAATATTGCAAATAATACTAATACAAGTACACATCCTAAAAAACCTAACTCCTCTGCTAAAACAGAGAAAATGAAATCATTGTGTGGCTCTGGTAAATATAAATATTTTTGTTTGCTTTGCCCTAAACCTGCTCCAAATAAACCTCCGCGAGCCTATTGCATATAAACTTTGAATTACCTGCCATCCTTTTCCTGTTGCATCTTGCCAAGGATTTAAGAATGTTGTAACCCTTTTTAATCTATAATCTGAGAGGAATATTAATGCACCTAACGCTGGAACTCCTCCTATTATTCCGTGGAATAAGTATTTGCCAAAATTTACATCCAGCAAGTATCATCATTATTCCCACTATTCCTATTATTACTATAGAAACACTCATGTGTGGCTCTAAAAGTAATAGTATTAATATAGGAACAAGACATATAATATGTTTTAGCCACCCTTTTACAAAGTATTTTAATTCTTCTCTATCTTTTGTTAACAATCCTGCATAAAATACTATCATACCAAACTTAACAAGCTCTGAGGGTTGAAATGATAATGTATCTGTTATGCCTATCCACCTTTTTGCATTATTAACTGTTCTTCCAAAAAACAACACAGCAATTAAAAGTATTACTGATATTACATATGCAGCTATATAAAATTTTTTATAAAATCTATAATCTATTTTAGATATAAATCCCATTGCGCAAAGTCCTAATGCTGCAAAAATAGCTTGTTTTATAAAAAACGAATAACTATTTCCGTTTTCTCCTCTTAATGCTATTGGAGAACTTGCAGATAGCACCATAATTAACCCTAAAGTTAATAACAGTAATACTGTTATTAATAAGGTATAGTCTATTGGATTATCTAAAAAACTTGAAAATTTCTTATTTTTATTTTTAGCCACTAGAACTTTTCTCCCCTTTCAAATTCCTGATAAACAGGTTTTAGCTTATGCTTTTGTAAAATATTTTTTGTTTTAAATCATTAAAATTCCTATTATACATACCAATAATGTAATTACTGAAAAAACTCTAACAACTTTATTTTCTCCCCATCCAGATAATTCAAAGTGGTGATGAAGTGGTGCCATTCTAAAGATTCTGTTTCCTGTTTTTTTATAGTAATAAACTTGAATTATCACAGATAAGGTTTCAATTATTGGTACAAAAGCTATTACAAGTAATAATAGCGGCATTTTCAAATATAATGCAAAACATGAAATTAGACCTCCTAAAAATAGTGAGCCTGTGTCTCCCATCATAACTTTTGCTGGATGAAGATTAAACATTAAAAATCCTAAAATGCTTCCAACTGCAATGCTTCCTAATATTGCAACTTCACCTACTGATTTTATCATTGCAATTACTGTTAAACATGTTATTATAATTGCGCATACACTTGAAGATAGTCCATCTACTCCATCTGTTAAATTAACGCTATTGGTTGTTGCAAGTATTACTATAATTGCAAATGGTATATATAAACAAATTGGTAATGTAATTTCTTTTTTTATAATTGGTATAAATATTTCTGTTCCATAGTTTGAAAATTTCATTATAAAAAGTGTATATAATATAGATATAATAAGTAAACCAATCATTTTGTATGCAGGTTTTAAACCTTTTGTATTTTGTAATACTAGTTTTTTAAAATCGTCTACAAATCCTACTATTCCAAATCCTATTGTTAAACAAAGCATTGGAATTAGGTTTCGAGCTAAATTTGTCTCACCATTTAGTTTATAATACAAATATGTTCCTGTTGTACATATTACAATGGAAAGCATAAATATTATTCCTCCCATTGTAGGTGTCCCTTGTTTTTTTAGGTGTGATTTTGGTCCTTCTTCTCTTTCTATCTGTCCTATATTTATTTTTTTTAATATTGGTATAATAATTAATGCAAGTACTACCGTTACTGCAAAACTTATTAAAAGTATTGTTGTTTGAATATTCATTTTTTATTTACCTTTCTTAAGTTTTTCGTTAATTATGTCACTTATAACCTTTCTTTCGTCAAAAGGATATTTTTTACCATTTATTTCTTGATATGGCTCATGTCCTTTGCCCGCCAGAACTATAATATCATTTTTGTTTGCCATATCTATTGCTTTTTTTATGGCTTCTGTTCTGTCTACTATAACCTCATATTTTCCTTTTGTTTTTTTGATTCCCACTTCTATTTGGTCTATAATTGCTTTAGGGTCTTCTGTTCTTGGATTATCTGATGTTATAATTGTGTAATCTGCAACTTTTCCAGAAATTTCTCCCATTATAGGACGTTTTCTTGTGTCTCTATCTCCACCACAACCAAATACTGATATTACTCTTCCTCTAGTATAAGAACTTACTGCTTGAAGTATGCTTTCCAGACTTTCTGGTGAGTGAGCATAG
The DNA here is from genome assembly GCA_947632745.1 of uncultured Clostridia bacterium. Classification (GTDB taxonomy): domain Bacteria; phylum Bacillota; class Clostridia; order TANB77; family CAG-508; genus CAG-269. The sequence goes on from CANRQH010000023.1 coordinate 9,981, forward strand.
TCTATCATTATTGGTATTTCTAATTTATTTTCAACCATTTCTGATCTTCCTGGAACTTTTATTTTTTCTAATGCTTCCTTTATAATTTGACCTTCTATTCCTAATTTTTTACATACACATATTGCAGCTAGTGCATTGTAAACTGTAAATCTTCCTGGTATATCTACTTTTATTCTTTCATTTCTGTCTGTTAATTTTACTTTAAAGTCTACATATGAATTTGTTACAGTTATATCTTTTGCTAAAAAGTTTCCAGTATTATCTATACCATATCCTGTTATATCACTATCTGGGAATAGTTTTGGAATTTTGTTTCCTTGCAAATCATCTATATTTACAAAACCTGTTTTACACATTTTGAATAATTTTAATTTTGATTCTAAATAGTCTTCCATGTTTGGATGTTCAAGCTTGCTTATGTGGTCTTCAGAAAAGTTTGTAAATACTACTAAATCAAAATTACAGCCATCTGTTCTATGTAATTTTAAACTTTGAGAAGATACCTCCATTACAACATATTCTACTTTTTCTTTTACCATTTGAGCAAAAGTCCTTTGTAAATCTATACTTTCTGGAGTGGTTTTATCTGAATCTTCTTGCCTTTTTCCATTTATATATGTTGCTATTGTTCCTATTAGTCCTACCTTTTTTCCAGCTTTTTCAAGAATTTCTTTTATCATAAATGTTGTTGTTGTTTTTCCCTTTGTTCCTGTAACTCCTATTAATTTGAATTTTGTTGATGGGTCTGAATAAAAATTGCATGCTACCTTAGCTAAAAATTCTCTTGTGTTTTTACTTACTATTAATGTTACATCTTTAGGTAGTTTTAATTTTTTTAAATCATATGTTTCATCTACTGCTATAGCTATTGCGCCATTTTCTATAGCTTGATTTATGTATTCATGTCCATCTGACTCAAAACCAATTATTGCAACAAATAAAAATCCTTCTTTTATATTTTTTGAATTGCTTTCAATTCCTTTTATCTCTATGTCTAATTCTCCTTTGGCTTTTAATCCTTCTATTCCATTTAGGATATTTTTTAAATTCATTGATTTTCCTCCTTTATGGTTATTAAAGTAAAAAAAATAATTATTTCCAATTTTACTAACTTATTATATATCAAAATGTGGTTTTTGTATAGTTTTTTTTTACTTTTTTATATTTTTTTTAAATAAATTAATTCTTCTTTTAATTTTTATGTATTAAATACATATTTATTCTAAAAAATTTTTTTAAATCTATTGCACTAAAAAAAAATTTGTGGTATAAAAAATTAAATGAGGCTATTTTATCCAATATTTGAGAAATTCTCAATATAGATTTATGCCTTGGAAAGGAATGTGATTAACCATGAGTGAAAATGAAGAAAATAAAAAGCAAAAAAAGGAAATTCAAGTTATAAATGGAGATGGAACAGACTTAAATATATCACCAGTTTATGACCATATAAAATCCTCTCATACTCCGTCTAATGATAAGAAAAAAGAAGATATAGTAATTCCTAAAGGTTCATCGGATAAAAAGAAGTAAAAAAAGTCCTAAAATCTAGATTTATTCTAAATTTTAGGACCTTTTATTTTTATTATATATATATTGGAATAATTATGTTAAACTTTTTTAATTATTTGCCCATCTTAGCATTTTGATGTCTTTATATTTTTCAAGTACTGTGCTATATTTTTCGTATTCTTCTTCCCATAAAACATTTGGAACTTTATCAAATGCTTTAAAAATTTTTTCCGCTTCTTTTAAGTATATTAATTGTTCTTGTATACTTAATTTTTCATATCTCTTAGAGAATTCATATAATTTATCTAAAGTCTGGTTGGCTTCTATAAAGCTCCAGAAGTCTTTTACATTCATACCAAATAGCTTTATTTGCAATACGGCATATGCAATTAATGCAAATATTACTAATATTAATATATATATCAAAATTAACATTCCTTTCATTTTTATCACCTTCTTATTACACTCCTTTGTACACCTTAATTATAACATATTTGTAATAAAATTGCAACTTTTTTGTAACATTTTTGTAATATTGGCTTAAAATATTTATCTTATAATAATTTGCCTTTATTTTTCATGAAATATTCACATTTTATTTATATTATGATATAATTTAATTTAATTTATCAAAAGGGATGATATAAATGGAAAATAATCGATTTGAACAAACCAAAAAGGTTGGAATTCTAGGTATTTTGGGTAATGTTATATTATTAATTTTAAAAGGTGCCATAGGCTTTACAACTAGAAGTCAAGCAATGATTGCAGATAGCTTAAATAGTGCAGGTGATATTTTTGCTTCACTTATGACTTTTATTGGTAACAAAATTGCAAGCCACCCACAAGATAATGACCACAACTTTGGGCATGGAAAGGCAGAATACATCTTTTCTATGTTTATTGGTATATCTATGTTTGTTGTTTGTTGTAAATTGCTTTATGACTCAATTCACACTTTAATATTTGGAAGTGAACTAAAATTTTCTTGGATTTTAGTTGTTACTTGTATCTTAACTATTGTTATAAAATTATCTTTATATTTATATACAAGAGCTGTTGCTAAAAAATTTGATAATATTTTGTTAAATGCTAATATGAATGATCACAGAAATGACTGTATTATAACTACTTTTACATTAATTGCAGTACTTCTTACATTAAAAAATATATATTGGTTTGATAGTTTAACAGGTATTGGTATTTCTATTTGGATTGGATATATTGGAATTAAGTTTTTAATTGAAAGTTACAATGTTTTAATGGATGTTTCTGTTGACAAAAACACCGAAGAATTAATCCTTGATATTATAAACTCTTATTCAGATGTAAAAAAAATAAATAGTATTTCTTCTACCCCTGTTGGGTATAAATATATAATTTTTATTGTAATTGCAGTAGATGGAAATATGACAACTTTTGATAGCCATTCTTTAGCAGATAGCATAGAACTTGATATTTCAAAATTAGATAAAGTTTATAAAACTATAGTTCACATTGAACCTTTTTAATAAATATTTATGAAAATTGGACTTCAAAATCCTAATATTCAATCTTCTCTAGTTAACATAAATAGCGCTATCTTTGACTTTTTTGACTATTTGTAGTATAATTTATATAGATTAATAAATTACCTAAAAAAGGAGGAATTTCTATGGGATTAATGGATAATATTCGTGGATTTTTTTCAGGTTCAAAAAATAATCAACCTTCACAACCACAAATAAATGAGGAGTATGAAAAATCAAGACTTGCAAATAGAATAGTTGATTTAGTAAATAGCATAAAGAGAATAAATAGCTTTGATAGTAGTGTATGGAATTTATCAAATGTTTCTAGTTATACATTAAAAAGCAAAAGTTTAGATGAACTACAAAAACTTAATGATAGTTTAGAAAGAAGGCTTTCGGATCTTACTAGACAAAGCCAAAGAAAAAATACAAAAGCCGAAGAACTTGAAGCTTCTAAATGGACAGGTCAAAAGCCTCAAAATATGAGTAATCATGATTTTGATAGATTTCAAAAATCTGATGATAGTGCAAGATAATAAAAATATAGACGTTGCATTTTAAACAACGTCTTTTTATTTTTTTTAATTAAATAAAAAGTGATGATTTTTTCTTCGTCACCAAAATCATCACTTTAATTTTTATTTTACAATTACTTTTTCATCTTCTACATCTATTTTAGCAAGTTTTCCCTTTTTTACTTTTCCATCAAGTATTGCTTCTGCAAGTCTGTCTTCTACCAAGTTCTGTATAGTTCTTCTTAATGGTCTTGCTCCAAAAGCTTTGTCTATTCCTTTTGAAGAAATCAAATCTTTTACCTTATCTGTAAATTCTATTTCGTATTTTTGACCTTTTAATCTTGTTTTTACTTCATTTAGCATGATGTCAATTATTTTATCTATTTCTTCTGAATTTAATTTATGGAACACTATTATTTCATCAATACGATTTATAAATTCTGGCCTAAATTCTTTTTTTAGTTCTGCCATTACTTCTTTTTTGGTATCTTCATATTCTTTTTGGTCATCTTGAGCATCTACAGAATTTGAAAATCCTAAAAGCTTTTTGTCTGTAATTAATCTTGCTCCTATATTTGATGTCATTATTATTACTGTGTTTTTAAAGTTAACTGTCCTTCCGTTTGAATCTGTTAATCTTCCATCATCTAATATTTGAAGTAACATATTCATTACATCCGGATGTGCTTTTTCTATTTCGTCAAATAATATTACAGAATATGGTTTTCTTCTTATTTTTTCTGTTAATTGTCCACCTTCTTCAAAACCTACATATCCTGGAGGTGAACCTATTAATTTTGATACAGAATGTGGTTCCATATATTCTGACATGTCTATTCTTATCATTGCTGTTTCGTCACCAAATAAACTTTCTGCTAAAGCTTTTGAAAGCTCTGTTTTTCCAACTCCTGTTGGTCCTAAAAATAGAAATGAACCTATTGGTCTATTCGGATCTTTTAAACCAACTCTTCCTCTTCTTATTGCCTTTGAAACAGCTTCTACCGCTTCATTTTGACCTATTACTCTTTTATGAAGTGATTCTTCTAAATTACGAAGTCTTGTATTTTCATCTTCTGAAATTTTCTTAGCTGGAATTCCTGTCCACAAAGCAATTACATCTGCAATATTTTCTTCTGTTATTGTTACCATTGTTTTTGTGTTTTTGCTTTTCCATTTTTCTTCTTCTTTTTCAAACTTCTCTTTTAAAGCTCTTTCTTCATCACGAAGCGCAGCTGCTTTTTCAAATTTTTGACTACGTACCGCTTCTTCCTTATCTTTAGCTATTCTATCTATTTCTTCTTGCATTTGTTTTAAATTATCTGGCTCTGTATATACTTTAAGCCTAGCTTTAGATGAAGCTTCATCTATTAAATCTATTGCTTTATCTGGCAAATATCTATCATTTATATACCTAACAGATAGATTTACAGCTGCCTCTATTGCTTCATCTGTTATTTTAACATTATGATGTGCTTCATATTTATCTCTAATTCCATTCAAAATTGTTATAGTATCTTTTGCACTTGGCTCTGCAACAGTTACTGGGCTGAATCTTCTTTCTAATGCTGTATCTTTTTCTATATATTTTCTATATTCTTCTATAGTTGTTGCACCAACTAATTGAATCTCTCCTCTTGCAAGCATTGGTTTTAAAATATTTGCTGCGTCTATTGCACCTTCTGCAGACCCTGCTCCAACTATTGTGTGAATTTCATCTATGAATAAAATTACATCTTTTGCTTTTTTTACTTCTCCAAGTGCCTTTTTTATTCTTTCTTCGAAATCTCCTCTATATTT
>CANRQH010000024.1 GCA_947632745.1 uncultured Clostridia bacterium
AAATGAATAGTCCGATTGATACTAAAAAAGATTATCAAGAATATGTAGATCAAAAATCACCAAATTCTCCTATTTGGAAAAATTGTTTAAATGCTTTTTGGGTTGGTGGACTTATATGCTCTATAGGTCAAGTTATTTTTTCTCTTTGTATGTACAAAGGTTTAGATGAAACTGCTTCTGGAACCATTGTTTCAATTTTATTAATTGCTTTAAGTGCATTTTTAACTGGACTTAATATTTTTAACAAAATAGGAAAAATTGCTGGTGCAGGTTCACTTATACCTATTACAGGTTTTGCGAACTCTATTGTTGCTCCCGCTATGGAATATAAATCAGAAGGTTATGTAATGGGAGTTGGCGCTAAAATGTTTACTGTCGCAGGTCCAGTACTTGTTTACGGAATTTCAACTGCTATTGTTGTAGGCCTTGTTTATTTAATTTTTAATACTCAAGCTATATTAGTATAATTTTTTTTAGATTTCAGTATTTTAACAATAAAATTAAGTAAATAACGATGGAGTGCTTTTGAACTAGAAATTCTTAATTTATTTTATGGAAAGAGTTCACGCTTGTCGTGGAAGGGTGCCATAAAATAAATTTAGAATTTCTGTTTAAAAGCAAGGGACAGATGTATTTACGCATATTTTATTGTTAAAATACTGAAAACAAAAAAATAACAAAATTAAAATTAGAAAGGATGAATCTTATGCAAAAATTAGGAAAACAAACCATAAAATTTGACACTCCTCCAACAATTTTAGAAACCGCATGTATTGCAGGTCCCAAAGAAGCCGACGGGCCACTTGCAAAATATTTCGACCAATGTTTAGATGATGAAATGTGGGGAGAAAAAAGCTGGGAAAAAGCTGAAAGTAAAATTGTAAAAGAAACTGTAAATACATTAATTTCAAAATCTGGCATTCCATCAGATAAAATTGAATACTGTTTTGCAGGAGATTTACTTAATCAATGTATATCTTCAAGTTTTGGTTTAAGAGAACTTAATGTTCCATTTTATGGAATATTTGGTGCATGTTCTACTTTTGTAGAAGGTTTGCAACTTGCATCTGTTTTTGTAGAAGGTGGAATAAATTATGCAATATGTAGTGCATCAAGTCACTTTTGCAGTTCAGAAAGACAATTCAGATTTCCACTAGAACTTGGAAATCAAAGACCACCTACATCACAATGGACTGTTACAGCTGCAGGAGCTACAATGCTTTCAAAAGTAGGACCTGGTCCATATATAACACACATAACTACTGGAAAAATAGTAGATATGGGAATAAAAGACGCAAATAACATGGGAGCTGCAATGGCACCAGCTGCTTTTGATACTTTAATGACACACTTTTCAGATACAGGTAGAAAACCAACTTATTATGACGCAATTTTAACAGGAGATTTAGGTTACATTGGACGTGACATTTTAATAGATTTAGCACAAACTGCAGGTTACAATATTAAATCAGTTTATAATGATTGTGGAGTATTAATATTTGATAAATCAACTCAAGATACTCACTCAGGTGGAAGCCGGATGTGGTTGTTGTGCAAGTGTTTTTTCTGGCTATCTTTTTGAGCAATTAAAGACTCAAAAGCTTAGAAGAATATTATTAATTGCAACTGGAGCTTTAATGAATTCTATGAGCTCTCAACAAGGTGAGACTATACCTGGTATTGCTCAAGCTATTTCTATTGAAATATAACTAATTTGAAAAATAATGGCCATCTTGCGTTGTTACAATTGGTACAATTGGTACAATTGGGACCGGTTCTTTTTTGGACATGTTCCATTGGGACCGGTTCTTTTTGGGACATGTTCTATTGGGACCGGTTCTTTTCGGGACAATAATTTTTTGAAAGGAAAGGATATGATATTATGGAATTTTGGCAAAGTTTTGATTGGATGCTTTTAATCCGTTGTTTTATTGTTGGTGGATTATTATGCGTAATTGGTCAAATATTGATAGATAAAACCAAATTAACACCTGCAAGAATTCTTGTTATTTATGTAACTCTTGGAACTATTTTAGGTGGACTTGGAATTTATAAATATTTAGTTGATTTTGCAGGTTGTGGTGCAACTGTTCCTCTTCTTGGTTTTGGAAATAATTTGGCTAAAGGTACTATTGAAGCTGTTAAAGAAGCAGGTATTTTAGGTGCCTTTACAGGCGGTTTAAAAGCAAGTGCTGGTGGAATTGCTGCAGCTGTGTTCTTTGGATATATTGCGTCACTTATTTCTAAACCTAAGATGAAGAAACAATAATTGTAGCCTAGATTTTCTATCTAGGCTATATTTATATTTATTTTTCAAGATTTTCTATATATTCCTCTACTTTATTTATAAGTTCCTCAGCAGTTTTTATTTGAGTTTGTGTTTTTTCCTCAGATGCAACATATTTATCGTCATAATCGCTATCTTCTCTAATACTTTGAGCTAACGATATTTTATGACCTAATTTTCTTGGAAAAATTTCAGTATTTATATAATTTTTATTAAAATACGCAATTACATCTTTATGTCTTTTAAAATCTTTTCTTTCAAGCGCAAGTACTGCTCTAATTGCATAAAATATAGCATAATATGCTCTATTGTTAGCACTTTTATAATCTTTTATATCAAATATTACTTTAGCTGTTTTTAATGTTTCTTTAGCTCTTTCTAATCTATATTTTGAAAATTCCATTGCTTTATTATCCATTTAATGACACTCCTTCCTTTTTAACATTCATATAAAAAGGTATTGTATCTATCCAATAATTAAAATTATCTATATTCTTTAATAATGGAGATAAATGTATCATAAAGTCATTATTTTCTTCTATGTCATAAGCTATTTCAATTATTTTTTCATATTTGTCTTCTAATTCCTTATCTTTTAAATCAACTAATATCATTATATCAATATCAGAACCTGAATTAAAATCACCTCTAGCATAAGAACCATATAAAATTATTTGTTTCAAATGTTTTCCTAGTATTTTTGTTACCTTATTTGAAAATTCACTTATAACTTTTTGTATATTATTTGGTATTATTTGCATATTTTAACCTCCTATTAAAATTACTATTTTTTCTCTTTGTATGAAAATATTAGATAAGTAATAATTATGTATGTAAAAATTATATCACTTTTGTTTTTTTCTGTAAAGTTTTTTATTAACATATTACATAATTTAAAATATAAAAACCTATTCATATTGCACAATGTCCCAAAAAGAACCGGTCCCAGTGGGACATGCACAAAAAAGAACCGGTCCCAATTGTACATGCACAAAAAAGAACCGGTTCCAATTGGACAAGGCCGGTTCTTTATGTATTATATTGTTTTGCTTTTATTTTTTCTTAAAAATGATGGTATGTCTAAATCATTTTGAGTTGAATTTATATCTTGATTTGATGGAATTGAACTTGTTTTCTTTTCCCATGGTTTTGGTGATGTTGATATTGAGTCGATTCTTGGTGATTTTATATCATCTGGTTGGTCAAACCCTGTTGCAATTACTGTTATTTTTATTTCATCTGTCATATTTGGATCTATAACTGTACCAAAGATTATATTTGCTTCTGGGTCAACACTACGTTGTATTAACTCTGCTGCTGTATTTACTTCTTGAAGTCCTAAATCATCTCCACCTGTTATGTTTATTATTACTCCTCTTGCACCTTCTATTGATGTTTCTAGTAATGGACTTTGAATCGCTTCTTTTGCAGCATCTTCTGCTTTGTTTTCTCCAGATGCATGTCCTGTTCCCATGTGTGCCATTCCTGTATTTAACATTATTGTTTTTACATCTGCAAAGTCAAGGTTTACTGTTCCTGTAACTGTTATTAAGTCTGATATTCCTTGTACACCTTGTCTTAATACATCATCTGCCATTAGGAATGCTTCTGCCATTGATGTTTTTCTGTCTATTATTTGAAGTAGTTTGTCATTTGGTATTACTATTAATGTATCTACTTTTGTTTTTAAGCTTTCTATTCCACGTTCAGCTTGTGCTAGACGTTTTTTACCTTCAAATGTAAATGGTTTTGTTACAACTCCTATTGTTAAAATTCCCATTTCTTTTGCAATTTCTGCAACTATTGGTGCAGCACCTGTACCTGTTCCGCCTCCCATTCCAGCTGTTACAAATACCATGTCTGCTCCTCTTAATACTTCTGAAATTTCTGCTCTACTTTCTTCTGCAGATTGTGCTCCAATGTCAGGATTTGAACCTGCACCAAGTCCTCTTGTTATTTTTTCTCCAATTTGAATTTTTGTGTTTGCTTTAGATTTTTGTAAAGCTTGTCTATCTGTATTTACAGCAATAAAGTCTACTGATTTGATTCCTAGCTCTAGCATTCTGTTTACTGCGTTATTTCCAGCTCCTCCTACTCCTATTACTTTTATTGTAGCAGCACCATCCATCATTGGTAAATTGCTGTTATCATCATATTCCATCATAATTTTAATTCCTCCCTCAATATTTAAGTACCAACCTTTTTTTGGTTGTTCAATTTATTTTAATTAATAATTATATTTTTTGTAATGTTTTTATTTTGACTTTTATATAATCAATCTTTACTTATATAATTTTTATTTTAACTGTAAAAAAATTCTTTAATTCTTGTAACTGCTGTTTTCCAGAAACTTTCTTTTGAATTTGTATCTATTTTGCTTGATACCGATTTTGTAAATGGTCTTAATGCTATGTATCGAATTAGTGCATAACTTGTCCTAAATTCTGGCTTTACTGTACTTACTGCTCTTCCTGTAGATATCTTTACCGGAATATTTAGTGCTATTTTTCCTGCGACATCACTTTTGTTTATATTTGTTATTCCTTGTCCTGTTAATATTACATTATTTATTTTTGATTTGAATCCCTGGCTTGTTATATCTTTATTTATTATTGAAAACATTTCTTCTATTCTTGCTTCCATTATTTCAATTAATTCTGAGCTTTTTATAATTTTACTTTTTTCTTCCCCTTTGCAAGTATTTAATGTTATTTCGTTGTCATTATCTATAAATGATTTTAACGCCAGACCATATTGCCTTTTAAGTTTTTCTGCTTCTTCTTCTGATATATTTAACACTAATGCTATATCATGAGTTATATTTTCTCCTCCTAATGGAATTGTATTGGTGTATTGAAAAGTATCTCCTTCAAATACTCCTATGTCGGTATTTTCAGCTCCAACATCTAAAAGCATTACATTGTCGTAAAGTTCATTTTTGTCTAATACTAAATTTCTTTCTGCAAGTGTTACTGGTATTATTCCATCTATTTCTATATTTGCTTTTTTAAATATATTTGTTAATTTTTTTACATATTCTTTTTCTGCAAGTAACACTTCTGCTACCACAGTAAATGATGAAGATAAACTTCCTACCGGATCTGTGACTGTTTTGCCATTATCTAGTATAATTTGATTTATGGCTACATCTATTATCATCTTGTCTTCTGGTATTTCTATGTCTTTTACTTGCATTATTGCATTTTGAACATCTTTTCCGAGAAATTCCTGCAAACCTGTCTTTTACTTCTTTTAATACACTATTTTGAACTATTGTTACATATCTTCCCGGAATAGTTACATATGCGGAATTTATTTTTAACTCTGTTTCTTCTTCAGCTTGCTTGATAGTTTTTGAAATACTTAAACTTATATCGTCTTCATTAACTATCTTGCCTTTTTTTAATCCGTTACATTTATATGAGGTACAACATATTACTTCTATTTGCCCAAAGTTGTTTACTTCGCCAGTTGATAAACATACTTTGGTAGTTCCAATGTCAATGCCCACTATGATATCACCTATTGCCAAGATAATTCCTCCATATTTCAATTTTAATTTTATAGGATATATATATTACATTTTTAGACAAATGTCAATAGAATTTGTAATATTTTTGTAATAAATTTGTAAAGTTTTTGTAAAGTTTTTTGTGCTTATTTTTCAATATTATGTTACCTTTTTTAGGTTTTAATTTAAATTTATTTGCTTTTAAGATTTTCAAAATCCTTCTATATAAATTTTATATACTTAATCATTTTTTACATGATTATTTTTTTAATTTACTTAATTTATTTTTATGATTTTTCTTCTACATCTTTTTTCATTTTTAAATTTTTTAATTTTTCTGACCACTTATCTATATAGTATTTTCTTATTATTGTTAAGTTTATGAACATTCTTCCAACAAATACTACAATTGCTGCTAAATATATATCTACATCAAGTTTATTTCCTAAATATGTTAACAATATTGAAAGTATGCTATTGCAGAAAAATCCTGAAATAAATACTTTAATATCAAATTCTTTTTTTAAAACTCCTGTTATTCCACCAAATACAGAATCAAGTGCTGCTATAATTGCTATTGCTAAATAACTTGAATATGTGTATGGTATTATTGGAACATTAATTCCAACTATTGCTCCTAAAATACATCCTATTAAAATTGCTATAAATATCATAATTTATTTTGCCTCCTCCATATAATTTACTTCAAAATCACCATTATATTTTGAAATTTGTACTTTATTAGATTTTTGAATTTCAGCTTTAATTCCTGAAGAATCTAGAGTTTCGCTGTATCCACCTTTTCCAAAAATACTACTTTCTAAGTAAGTACTATTTCCTATTGCTTTTATTTCATATTTTTCTGTTCTTAAATGCCTACTATTTATTTTTATTGTATCTCCTACATCTACTATATCTGTTAAATTAACTATTCGTTCATTATTTATAGAAATTGCTTCTGCTCCGCTATCTTTTAAATAATTTACTATATATATTAAATCTTCTGCATTTATTGAAACTATTTCTTCATCTTCTCTAAGTTCATTTTGTTCTTTCTCAGATAATGTAATTATTACTCCTTCTCCTTCTACGTCCGTTTTTCCAAGAGCCTTTTCCAAACTTTGAAGTTCTTCTTCTAATGTTTGTTTTGTTTTACTTTCTGCGGAGCTTTCTTCTCTATATGAATCCAATGTATTTACTGTTTCATCATATTTTTCTTTTGTTTCTTCATATTTTGTTTTCCAATTTGCAAGTTCTTGCCTTAATTCTGTTGCTTGCAATGTATCTATATTTGTTTCCTCTGATTCTTGAACTACTTTAAATTGCATAAATATAATCATGACTAATAAAAAACACATTACACCCATTGTAATTATCATTATAATTTTGCCTTTTTTCTCCATTAGGTTTTACCTCCCTAGTTTTTATTTATTTTGAATTTGCATATTTAAAATTCAATGTTCCTGTGAATTTAGGTATTTGTACATTTTGAACTTTTTTAAATTCTACTATTTTTCCTAAACTTGTAAAATAATCTAAAGTTCCTCCTGCTCTATTTAATGTTGCTAATTTTTCGCTTAACCCTATTGCTAAAATTTCTATTGGTGAACTTATTTTTTCTCCATTAACTACTATTACATTTCCATCACAAGATATTGCTGTTGTAGTTACAATCCTATTACCATTTATTGAAATAGCCTCTGCCCCAGCATTTTTTAATTCATTTACAACAGCAAGCACATTTTCTGCATGAATAAGTAGTCCTTCTGTATCTATTTGTGAAGTTTCTTTTCCATCTGTTAGTGTAACTTTTACCCCTGTTCCTGTAACATCTGTATTTCCAAGGATAAGATTATCTTTTTTTATTTTGTTTTCTAATTCTTCTAGTTCACTATTATTACTTGTTGCTTGTTGCCTAGTGCTTTCTAGTTCCTTAGTTACTTTTTCGAGTTCTGCATATTGATTTTCATATTTTTCTTTCATTTTTAATACTTGACTTTTTAAATTACTCTCTTCCTGATTTGAGGAATTAGTTGTGCCGTTGTTATTAACTGTTCTTATTTGTACTGCTATTGCAGCTCCTAACATAAAACACATTATCAAAAGAATAATGGCTTCTACTTTTTTGTCCATAGCATTACTCCTCTCTAAAATATGGTTTAAAACCTGAATTAATATCTCCATTTAAGAATATTATGCCTGATTTTCCTTCTTCATTTTCTAAAATCTTTTTTAAATACAACATTTTATTTGTTAAATTTGTGGAATTTCCAATATATACTTTTTTATTCTTGCTTTCTATATATAGAATATAATTTTCATCATTTTGAACATCTATTTCTGTTATTAAATCTTCACTTCCTATAGTTTTTATTGCTTCTGTTATTTTTAAAACATCACTTAATTTTTCTAAGTCTTCTATTTTAAGTCTTTTTTCGCTTAATAATTCTGTTTCGTCTGTATTTAAACCGTACTATAACTGGAACTTGTTTTTTTTCTGCAGAATTTTCTAAAATATATCCATTTTTATCTATATATACATAACTATTTATTAAATTTATTTGGTATTTTACTTCTCTTTCTTCAACTTTAATATTTATTGCTCCTGGTAATTTTCTTGATATTTTTACACTTTGTATATACGCATTTTCTTTTATTTTTTCAATAATTGAATCGTTAAATTTAAAAATATTTTCTCCTTTTTTTAGTCCTGATAAACTTATAATTGTATTACTTTCGACTTTCTCATTTCCTTCAACTTCTATTTCTGTTATATTAAATATTGGTGCTGTTAATGAAAAAATTGTAATTATTGCAATTAATATTATTATGCTAAATATTGTAGCAATAATTTTTTTCGATTTTTTCTTTTTTTTCTTTTTTCTATTAAGCCTCCTGTTTTGCGGTTCTATCTCTTCATAATATTTTGGTTCTGTTTTATTATTTTTTCTCTTATTTTGTTTTTGTACTTCTTTCTTTAATTCTCTTTTATTTTTTTTCTTTGATTCTTTTCTTTTTCTTCTCGTTGGTGGGATTTCTGTTTCATAATTTTCTTTTTTATTGTTTAACTCAATTATTATCTCATTATTAGAATACAAGTCATTTTTTCTTTCTGTTGTTTCTTTTTGAACACTGGCTTTTGGCACACTTTCTCTTACTTTTACATGACTTTCTTTTCCATTTATTCTTTTGGTTACAAAGACTTTTTTTTCGCCATTTGTTTCATTATCTATTTCTTCATCTGAAAAATATAAAACTTTTCCATCTTTATTTATATTCAAATTTTTCACCTTCTTTTGCTACAATATTTTATAATAAACTAAAAAAAATAGCAAGATTTTTTCTTACTATTTTTTTAATTTTATTATTTCGACTGTGCAAGCTGTAAACTTAACATTATAATAATTTTTTCAATTCTTGAAATGTTGTTTTTGTTTTTTCTCCTGTTAAAATATTTTCTAGCTCTATTTCTTCTCCTTCTTGCTTATCTCCAATAACAACCATAAAAGGTGTTCCAAGAATTTTTACATCTTTTATTTTAGCTCCTATTGATAAATTTGGTCTGTCATCTAAAATTACATTTATATTATTTGCTTGTAAATTTTCATATAACTTATTTGCTAATTTTGCTTTTTCTTCATTTTCTTGTTTTACAACAATTTGCAATTTATATGGTGCAACAGCTTTTGGTAAAACAAATCCACATGGTACATCGTTTTTGTCTTTTACTAAGTTTTGCTCATAAACTGCAGCTAAAGTTCTACTTACACCTATTCCATAGCATCCCATATAATATAACTCTTCTTTTCCATCTTTATTTATGTATTTTCCATTCATCATTTCAGAATACCTTGTACCAAGTTGGAAAATGTGACCTAATTCCATTGTTCTTATTTCTTTAAATCCTGATATATCTTCTATTCCATATTCATTTTTTAAATATTCTTTGTAATCTTCTCTTTCTAATATTTCTGTATTTAGACCCATTCCAGTTTTTTCATTATATAAAATTTTATCTTCACCTTGGTTTGACACAATCATAAATTCTTCTGATTTTTTTCCTCCCATTGCACCATTATCTGCAACTATTGGAATAGCTTTTAGTCCAAGTTTTTCAAATATTTCTATAAATGCTTTTCTTACATTATCGTATGATTTTATCATTGAAGCTTCATCTGTATCAAAACTGTATGCATCTAACATCGTAAATGCTTTTCCTCTAAGTAAATATCCTCTTGTTCTTATTTCATTTCTAAATTTTTCTCCAATTTGGTAATATGTTACTGGCAAATTTTTATATGTTTTTAATTTTTCTCTTGCAAATTCTAGCATTGCTTCTTCACCTGTTGGAGCTAAACAAAATGTTCCCTTGTTTGATTCTGTAATTAACATCGTTCCCTCATTTACATATGAATCATATCTTCCAGAATTTTTCCAAATTGTGTCTGGTTGTAATATTGGTAGCAATACTTCTATACATCCATATTTATTTAATGTTTCTACAATTATTTTTTCTATATTTCTTTTTACTAAAAGTGGTATTGTATTATATCCAAATAACCCAGCTCCATATTGTACTATTTGCCCTGTTTGCATTAATATACTTTGTCCTGGATACATTTCATCTATATTGTTTAATTTTACTCCACCATATCCTGTTTTAGATAATCTCATTTTTGTTCCTCCTCTTTTATTTATTTTTCTTTCATTTTAGGCTACTGTTCTTCATTTAAATTTTCTTGTTTTTCTTCTATTAATTCATCAATTACAACTTGCTTGTTAGAATCTAATTTGTATCTCGGAAGCTCAGGCAATTCCTTTAAAGTTTTGTACCCAAACATTTTCAAAAACTCATTTGTTGTTTTATATGACATTGGCTTACCAGGTAAATCT
This sequence comes from uncultured Clostridia bacterium, assembly GCA_947632745.1. GTDB lineage: Bacteria > Bacillota > Clostridia > TANB77 > CAG-508 > CAG-269. The sequence continues at coordinate 10,692 of CANRQH010000024.1, forward strand.
GACTTTCCCGCTTCTTCAATTAACCCATATTCTAAAAGCTTATACATTGTTCCATCAACATTTACTCCGGCGAATTGCCTCTATTTCTGCTCTTGATATTCTTGGGTTATATGCAATTATAGAAAGTGTTTCTAATGCTGCATTTGAAAGTTTAGGTTTATTTCTTTTATCTAATATTTTACAAATATAATCATAATATTTTTTTCTTGTTGCAAGCTGGAAATTGTCCTCTGCTTTTACTATTTCTATTCCTCTTTCTTTGTCTTCATACTCAAAATTCATCTGTTTTATTATTTCTTCTATTTCTTCTTTTGATTTTTCCAAGCTTAAGCATAATTCACTTATATTTACTTCTCTTCCGGCAAGCAAAAAGTATTGCTTCTATTGTGCCTTTTATATTTTCTTCCATTATAAGGTTCATTCCTTTCTAAAAAAGCTTTTTTGTATATGTGATAATTTTTATTGCTTTCCATATCTATCTATTGAAGGTTGATCATGTTCAAAATCTTTTGCATATTCTAAATCTTGACCTATTTGTTCAATAACTTCTTCATCACTCATTGTTTTATGATATTCATCTATTTTATTTAATATATCTCTTTCATTATAATACTCTTTCAAGTCTGGTAGAGCTTCATAACATTTTTCAAGCAAACTATTTTTATGACTTTGTGCTTCTTTTTTTGCTTCATTTGCATCTTTAGCCGCTAATTTTCTATCTTGTTCCATTTCTTCTGTTTCATGTCCAAGAGTTCTTTCTGGCTCAATTACTAGGTCTAATTGATATTCGATAACATCCTCCCCTTGAACTAATTCTTCTCTATCATGATAAGATTTATCTCTTGATGCTTGTATAAAAGATATTTCTTTTCTATTTCTGTTTTCCGGTGTTCTAGCTTCATTTACCCAAGTCTCACTATAATCTACTCCTAAATACCAATTTTCACCAACTGAAAATCTTTCATTTGCATTAGGAATTTGAAACAATGAAGTCCTTCTTGTATTTAAATTATTTACTGGCTTTTTTGCTTCTTCTCCATCTTCAAAACGTAATCTATCTTGTTCAGCTCTTTGTTTATCTTGACTACTTCCTATATCCATAGGTTTTAGAATTGTCTCATCTAATTCTACTGCTACCTTTCCGTCTAATGAGGTTACAACTAATGTATCTGGCGTAGTTCTTGGTTTTCCATCTTTTGCAGTAAGTTCTGCTGAATCAACTGCAGTTAAATATCCTGTTCTAAATATTCTTTCATCTGCTCCATCTGGCATTTTTCCTTTTAGTTTTTCTTCTAAATCTAATATATGCCATAAATAATTACCATTTATAACTTCATCTAGTTCTATTTGAAAATAACTATCAATTCGTATTTCATTTACTAAATTAGGCAATATATTTTTTTGTTCATCTTCTTCCTTTTCTTCCTTTTCCTCATCTTCTTCAGATTTTTCTTCATGTTCTTTTTCTGCTAAATCTCTTTCTTCTTCATCTTTTTGTGAACCTGAATTTGAAGCTTCATTATCATCATTTTGCTCTTGTTCTTTATTTTTATCCATTTCCATTTTTAATTGTTTATTTAGTAATTTTTCATCTATTTCAATGTCTTTTGCTGTTTCAAGTTTCATACCATTTTCTTCACTTTGTGAACCTAAAACATTTCCTCTTGCATCATAAATAATATTAAATAATTTTCCATCATGTATTTCACTTATTAAAAAGATTGGACCATTAATTTTTTTCCCAGTATCTTTTTCTTTATAAGCAAAATATCCTATTTGTTTACATTCCTGCTCATTTACTACAATTTTTTTGTTAATACTTTTTTTTGCATCATCTTTACATGAATCAATTAAAGCATATAATACTTGTTCATTAGTTATCTTTCTACCCTTTGCCATAATTATCACCTTTCCTTTTTTATATTTTTTTATACAATTCATTGCCTGTTAATGCATTTTTATCTAGCCTTACTCAATATATAGTTTACTGCGTACAATTTTCGTCTTTTATATAATATTTTGTACCTTCCATTTTATCTGGTAAATATTGCTGTTCTACAAAATGCCCCGGAAAATCATGTGGATATAAATATCCTTTGCTATATCCTAAATTTTCCATATCTTTAATTGGTGCATTTCTTAAGTGCATTGGAATTTCTCCTGTATCCATATTTTGTACATCATCTAAAGCTTTATTTATTGCTAAATATGAGGCATTAGATTTTTTTGAAGTTGCAACATATACAGCAGCTTCCGCAAGTATAATTCTTGCTTCTGGCATCCCCACCATATTTACTGCTTGCATTGCAGAATTTGCAACAACTAATGCGTTTGGATTTGCCATACCTACATCTTCAGATGCTGCAATTACAATTCGCCTTGCTAAAAACATCGGGTCTTCTCCTGCATTTAATGCCCTTGCTAAATACAAAATTGCTGCATCTGGGTTAGAACCTCTCATAGATTTTATAAATGCACTAATATTATCATAATGGGAATCTCCATTTTTGTCAAATATTTGCTTTCTTTCTTGAATACAATTTTTTATAACTTCATCTGTTATATTTATTGTGCCATTTTCGTCCATTTGAGTTGTAAGTACTGCGATTTCTAAAGCATTTAAAGAAGTTCTTACATCCCCATTTGATATTATACTTAATTTTTTTAAAGTACTTTCTTCTATATTTATATTGTATTCTCCAAGCCCTTCTGGATTTTTAATTGCATTTTTTAAAATTTTAAATATGTCTTCTTCATTTAAAGGTTCTAGCTTAACTACCATAGAACGAGAAATTAAAGCTTTATTAACTTCAAAATATGGATTTTCAGTAGTTGCTCCTATCATAATTATTGTTCCATTTTCTACATATGGTAAAAGTGCATCTTGTTGAAGTTTATTGAATCTATGTATCTCATCTATAAATAAAATTGCTTTTCCAGTTGGATTTATCATAAAATTTTTGGTTTCTTCTATAACTGCTTTTATATCTGAAACTCCCGCAGTTACAGCATTTATTTTATAAAATTTATATTTTGTTGTTTCGCTTATAACTTTTGCTAAAGAAGTTTTTCCACATCCAGGTGGACCGAACAAAACAAGGCTGGATAATCTATCTGCTTTTATGGTTCTATATAACAGTTTATCTTTTCCTAAAATATGTTCTTGTCCAACATATTCTTCTAATGTCTTTGGCCTTACTCTATATGCCAATGGTTCATTTGGATTCATATAAAACTCCTTTCTATGTTCCACATGTACAATTGGTACAATTGGGACCGGTTCTTTTTTGTGCATGCTCAATTGGGACCGGTTCTTTTTGGGACATGCTCCATGGGGACCGGTTCTTTTTGGGACATTATTTTATAAACATTGCATCTCCAAAGCTGAAAAATCTATATTTTTCTTCTACTGCTTGTTTGTATGCCTCTAATACAAAATCTTTTCCTGCTAGTGCTGAAACTAACATTAATAATGTAGATTTTGGTAAATGAAAATTTGTAATTAGTGCATCTATACATTTAAATTTGTAACCTGGATATATGTATATTCCAGTGTCTCCTTCTTGAGGCATAACTAGTCCTGTTTTGCTATCTGCTATTGTTTCTAGTACTCTACATGATGTTGTTCCTACTGCAATTACTCTTTTGCCATTTTTCTTTGCTTCATTTATTCTTTTGCAGTCTTCTTCTTTTATATAAAAATGCTCCGTGTGCATTTTGTGATCTTCTATATTTTCTTCTTTTACTGGTCTAAATGTTCCTATTCCAACATGTAAAGTTACATTTGCAATATTTATTCCTTTTTGCTCTATTTTGCTTAATAATTCATCTGTAAAGTGTAACCCTGCTGTTGGTGCTGCAGCTGAACCATCATATTTTGCATATACTGTTTGATATCTATTTTTTTCCTTTAATGTTTCGTGTATGTATGGCGGAAGTGGCATTAAACCTATTTTGTCTAATATTTCATTAAAAATTCCTTCATAATTAAATTTTACTTTTCTTGTTCCACCTTCCATTATGTCTAATATTTCTGCAATTAAAAGTCCTTCTCCAAATATTACTTTTGTTCCCGGTTTTAGTTTATTTCCTGGTTTTACAATGGTTTCCCATGTGTCTCCTTCTATTCTTTTTAATAACACAAATTCTACATTTGCTCCTGTTTCTTTTTTGCCATATAACCTTGCTGGAATTACTTTTGTGTTGTTTCTTACTAAACAATCTCCCGGCTCTAAATATTCTATTATATCTTTAAATACTTTGTTTTCTATTTTTTGCTCTTTTCTATCTAATACCATTAGTCTTGACATGTCTCTTTGCTTTATTGGTACTTGTGCTATTAACTCTTCCGGTAAATAATAGTCGAATTCTTCTAGTTTCATTTTTGTTTGATTCGTATAATATAAATTGATTTTCTAGTTATATTATACTCTTTTCTCCCTTCTTTTTATAATAGCTATATTTTACTACAAAATAAGATAAATAGCAACTTTTATTAAAAATTTTTATTTTTCTATTTAATTGAAAAAGTAAATTCTACTTTTTTAGTAAATATAGAATTTACTTTTGCAAAAACATTCTGTTCAACTAG
>CANRQH010000025.1 GCA_947632745.1 uncultured Clostridia bacterium
AATTGTAACATTTTTTTGAAATTTTTTGGATTTTTTATACAAAATGTATTGACAAAATATCTAGAAAATAATATAATAAGCAATGTTACAAATAAAGTTTGTATACCAGTTTTAATTTTTTATATGCAGATGTGGCGGAACTGGTAGACGCACAGGACTTAAAATCCTGCGGACGAATAATCCGTGCCGGTTCGATTCCGGCCATCTGCACCAGACACGAAATGTGAAGTAAAAAGAGCGTAATTTACCTATATCAAGGGTTACACTCTTTTTATTTTTTGAAAAAATATTAAAAGTAATGCAAAAGTAATGCAGTAGAAATTTAAAGTGCTTTTTCTAATTGTTCAAATGCAAAGTTTTCTGAAACATCAATATATACTCTTTTTGTTATTTCGCTTCCTTCAACGTGTCCTGCTAAATATTGTATTGCTTCCATATCAAGCCCAGCTTCTTTCCATCTTGTTATTCTAGTATGCCTTAATTTATGATTATGCAATGTTTTTGAAATTTTATATTTTTCATTTAATCTTCGTAACCACGCATTTACTTCTTTGGGACTTATAAAAGTGTTCTTGTTGTAGTCCCAAAATAGCAAGCCATATATATTTGTTATTATTTCCTTTGTTTGTTCATTTATTATTTCGTCTATTTCATCATTAATTGGAAAATTACGTATGCCTTCATCAATTCCTGTCGTTTTATTATAAGTCTTTGTGTGTTCTCCCAATATTATAGTACCATCAGTATCTTCTGTTAGAGTATTATCTATAAGAAATTTTTTATTTTCTTTATCTACATTATTTATTGAACGTGCTAATACTTCGCCAATTCTCATTGCAGTAATCAATTCTAATTTAACAATATTTCTATATGGATGGTTTCGTTCTTCATTGTCTAGTATTTCATTTAATCTTTTTTCTTCTTCAATAGTCAAAGGTTTTACTTTTTCTGTTATTTTTTCTGATACGGGTTTTTTCAAGTTTTCATCGTCCATTATATTGTATGGTATTAGTCTATTAGAGGGGGAAGCGGCAATACGAAAACCTTTGAACAATAATCTCCATGCTCTGTCAATTCCAGATTTCTTATATTGTTTCATTTTTTCTTTTGATTTTTCAATATCATATAAAGTAACTTTTTGAATAGGTTTATAAATAAAATTAGAACAACATTTTTTTATTTGTTCAAGTGTTTCCTTATCGCGTTTATATGAATTATTACTTGTTATTCCGTCTTTATTTTTTTGTTCAATGTGCCTCTCAATAATTGTTTCTAATGTTTCGGAACTTTTACTAATATATGTTCCGTCATTTATGCTTGTTATTATTTTATTGAATCTAGCCTTAAAATCACCAACTTTTTCATTTTTCTTTTGATATACGGATTTTCTCTTTCCATCTATTACATATTGCCCAACATATAATCCAGTTTTTGAACTAATGTATATTGTTCCTTCTCCGTTTCCTTTACTTTTTTTCTTTCCCATAATTAAAAATCACTCCTTTTTTATTTACAAGAAATGATTTTATTGTTATAATACAAATAAGGAATCATTTCTTGATTTCTAATAGGGAATATTTTTTGAGTATGTTTGGAGACTGCACAAAAAATATTCTCTGCTTTTTATTTTTTTCTAAAACTTTGTAACCAACGTACAAATTCTTCATCCGTTTTGTGATGTTTTTTTATTTCTTTTTTCCATTCTTTTGCTTCTTTCTTAAAATCTTCAAATTTTTGCTTTGATGGTTTATGTCCTTCATTTCTTCTTGCTTTCATTTGTAGTGACTGATATACTCTTCGATATAAGCAATGCCAGTCTGTTTCATCTTTAATTTTTTCTAGCCAAGTTTGTTCAATAGCATATTTTTTACAAGTTTTTAAAACATCTTGTGGACTTATTCTGTCGCAATATAATGTATCTGTTCTTTTGTATGCTATAAAGTATTTACCACAATTTTTACATTTTAATATATTATAATTATTTTTTATAAGCTCTAAAAAAGAAGCGGTCAAATATTCTTCAATAGTTGAACATTCATAACAAAAATAGAAAAATGGAGAATTTTCTTTTAGCATAACCAAAATATCATCACTTTTTATAAGTTTACTAGATGCCTTTATAGGTTTTAAACCAAAAGAATTAATTGTTTGTTTGGGTAATATTACTTCTTCTATTTTAAATTTATGCAAATAATATATATATTTCTGCAAAGGTGTTGCATTTTTGAACTCATTATTAAAATAGCAAAACTCTGTTAAATCTTTAAATTTATTATATGCTTTTAGAACTTCTGTCAAATCTTTTTTTATTTGTTGTATATTTATAGTTTCGCTTGATTTGTCTATTAGTACATTTATGTCTATAATCTCTGGTATAATTATACCATCAGAAGCAGTAGTTATTTTAAATAAAATTTCTTTGCAATTTTTTTTAGACAAAGAAGATATAAATTTATCACTTAAAATAGATTCCATATCCAAAGATATAAAGTTTATAAAATTTTCACCTATATTAAATACTGTATCTCCATATTCTTTTATATTTATAATTTCTTTGTCATTTTTAATATCAAAGCGTGAATTTAATATCATTCTTATTTTTCCTCCTTTCTCATTTTATTTTTTCTATGTTATCAATCAATATTTCTATATGTAGAAATTTATGTCGTCAGTTATTGAAAAAATAGAATTTTTGTATTGACTCTTACTATATGTTCAATTAAAATGTAGATGATGAATAATCACAATAGTAATCATCACTACTATAATAACATATTATAAATAAAGAGTCAAGGGGGGGATAAAATGAAAAATGCAGAAATTAAAAATAAATTAAAACAAGCTAAAATATTTCAATGGCAATTAGCAGACAAGCTAATTATTAGTGAAATGTCACTAGTGCGAAAGTTAAGGTATGAACTTTCAGAAGATGAAAAACAAAAAATACTTACAGCAATTGACGAACTTGTAGCAGAAAACCACAATAATAATGTATAGAAGCGGAGGTATAATTATGACTTTAAATATTGATACCAATAATGATGAGCATATAAAAAAACTTAATGAATTGTTAGCTAAGTATGAACAGTTAGAAGATAAAACAAAGAAAATGCACTTTGTAACAATTAAAGAATTTACAGAGATGCGAGGATGTTCAATAAAGATTGCACAGGATATATTTAATTTACCTGACTTTCCTAGTGAAGATTTTGGCAAAGAAAAGGTTGTATCACTTGAAGCATTACGAAACTTTTACATGAAAAAGCATAAGAAAAGTGATTATAAATAATTACAGAAAATTACTCTTAAATAAACTAATTTATGTAATAGAGAGTATTTCTTTTGAGTCACTACTTCAACGTGGCAAACGATATTACATAGACTAGATTTTTTGGGGGTCAAAATATAATAAGAAGAAAGGAATAAAAAAATGAAAATAATAAAAAGGCAAGGTAATTTAAAATATATAGAATTAAAAGAAAATAAAGAACCTATACGTCGTAGTGTTACATATCCATCATATGAAGACTTAGAGAATGTAGGTTTATTACTTAATGATGAAGTCGTTGTAGTAGACTTTGATGGCGACAATAAAAATGAAAATGAAATTTGTGAACAGCTTGAAAAGGATAATTCAACATCATTAATTGTAAAAACAGATAAAGGCAAACATTTTTATTTTTCTAAACCTTCACATATTGAAATTAAAAATTGGAACGATACTATAACAGTTAGTGGATTTCAAGTAGATTATAAAACAGGTAACCAATATGTAATGGTTAAAAGAAATGGTATTGAAAGAGAGAGAAACCGAGAACTCACACTAGATGACTTACCTGAACTTCCTCCTATTCTCTATCCGCTACCAAGACAAAAAGAAAATTTAAGTGGAATGAAAGAAGGAAATGGCAGAAATAGTGCGTTGTTTCGACACTTAGGTTTTGTTAGACGAGCATATTCAGACATTGATATTGAAAATATTGCAAAATTTATCAACGAAGTAGTATTTGAAGATAAACTAGAAGACAAAGAATTAGAAGCAGTTGTAAAGAGTGCAAAAAAATATGAATATGATACTACGTCAAAAAAGAATATAATTGAATTAGCACAATTTATAATAAAAGAATTAGATATTACACTTTATAATACTCAATTATTCTTTAAACAGGATAATAAATATATTACTGACAATAGATTATTACTAAAAAGAGTAAATGACTTTGTGAAATTAAAAAAATGTCAAGATACAGAAATACTGCATCAAATAAATAAATTTGCAGACGAAGTCAATACATCAGAAAAAGAGTTGCCTATACTTATAAAAAATGGAATGATTTTAGAAGGCGAATTTGTGGCAACTGATACACTAACTTTTAGTCCATTTTTCTTGGACGTACTTTATAATTCTTCTGCTTATGACGAACATGTTGATAAGTTTTTGAACAATATTACATGTGAACGTCCAGAATTAAGGAAAACACTTGAAGAAATACTAGGACTTATACTTCTTACTGCAAAATTTCCGCACCATGTATTTTTCTTTGTTGGAAATGGAAATAATGGCAAAAGTACTTTCCTAGAAATGATAAATAATTTTGTAGGAGAATTAGGACAAAATTTAAGTCTTGATGCATTTAATGACCCCACAAGTGTAGCTTCATTAATTGGAAAATTAGTAAATTGTACTGACGAAACAGATGGCGTTTTTATTGATAAATGCAAAGGCTATAAAAGTTTAGCAAGTGGAAATACCATAACAGTTAGACCAATATATTCTAAACCTGTTAAAGTACAAAATACGGCAACACTGATATTGTCTACTAATAATATGCCAAAATTTAATGATAAAACACACGGATTTTATAGACGTTTAGTAATAGTGCCTTTTGACTTTAAGATTATAGACAAAATAAGCAACCTAGACGAATTATTAAGTACAGATAATGCCAAAAGTTACATTTTGAATTTGGCTTTAGAAGGTGTAAAAAGAATTAAAGATAATGGCTATAAACTAAGCAATAATGAGATTTTAAATGAAGCTTTAGAAGATTACAAAATGGAAGCGGATCATGTAGCAGCTTTTGTAAAAGAATATTTAAAGATAGAAGGAAAAGAAACTAAAGAAGTATTTACAGATTATTTAAGGTATTGTGGAGAAATAGGCACATATCCTTTAGCTTTATCAAGTTTTACAAGAAGATTAAAAGAATTTGGATATATTTCAACTACAACTACAATAGATAAAAAATCTGTAAGGATATATAAAAAAATACACTAAACTACACAAAAACTACACTTGTATTATTTACAAAAGGTTGATATTACTGGTAAACTACACAATTACACTTACTACACTATATTTTTTAGAAATTAAAAAATAAAATATATATATTATTTATATAAAATAAAAAAATAAATATATAGAGGTGTAATTGTGTAATTAGTGTAGTTTGTTAGCAATACAAATACTTTTAGATTTTTAAAGTGTAGTTAAAGTGTAGTTAAAGTGTAATTTTTGTAAGGAAGGAAGTCTAGTTATGGCAAATAATATTAAAAATTTAAAACCACTAAGCACGGAGAAAGCACGTAAAATTGGAGCTAAGGGCGGAAAAAAATCAGTTATATCAAGAAGAAAAAAGAAATATATAAAAGAGCAGTTGGAAACTTTGATGCTATTGGATTTAACCGAAGGAAAATTAAAAGATAATATGCGTAAGTTAGGAATACCAGAAGAAGAACTTACAATACAAAATGCAATGTGTGTAAGTTTGGTACAACAAAGTTTAAATGGTTCAATCCGTGCGTTCAGTGTTATTCGTGATACTTTAGGACAAGACCCCAAAACAGGAGATGATAAGGAAAGAGTTGAAAATATATATTTTCTTAACGATATACCAAAAAAATTGAAAGAACTAAAAGAAAAAAAGGAATTAGACAAAAAAGAATAAATATTGTAGCAAGAAATGGTTAACTTATATTACTTGTTTCTAAAAACTGCTTAAATATGAACGTAGTGGCTTCTGGAGTAACTGCTGAACAATAAGTTATTATATAATAAAAAAAAGATAGTTTTTACTATCTTTTAATTTTTCTTTTAAAAATTTTTCATAATTATTTTTTATCAATCAAAGCATATTTTACACTTTGATTTATTACTTCATTTATTGACATATTTTCTTTTTTTGCGATTTTTCTTATAGTATCTAGTAAATCTTCTTCAAATCTAACAGTAAATTGAACATAATTTTTTTTAACTTTCTTTTGAAAATTTATTCCCACATATACCACCTACTTTTTTATTTAATCATATTATATGTTTTAAGTTTTGGATATATTCATAAATTATATTCATAATTTGAATATATTACTTGACTATATGATGATAATAGTGTATAAATATAAATATATATGTAGATAAAAGGAGTAATAAAATTGGAAGAAAAAGAACAAACAATTTATGATACACCAAACGGGATAATTTTTAGTATTGATATTTTCAAAGGTAAAAAAGCATTAGTTGGAGATTATTTTTCTTTTTCTTATGCTAATACAAAAATGGTTTTACAAAGTTTAGGTATGAAAGTAGTAATTGAAGAAACAATGAGCGGAGTAAAAGACAGAATTTTAAAAGGCGAACAATTTGATGTTATTTTTACAAATAATATTTATCGTGATGGAACAGGTTCACAACTTTTAAAAGAATTAAAAGAAATAGAGAATTTTAATACTCCAGTAATAATTCATACTATTTCAGAAGAGCCGATACAATATTTTTTAAATTTAGGATTTGACGGTTGCTTGAAAAAATCAATAAAACAAGAAGAAACTATACAAGCATTAAAAAATTTATTGTGAACAAAATATCAAAAAGTAAAGCTTAATATTTGAATACAAAATAAAAAAAGCTAATAATCTTTTTTTATCAACTCGTCAATAGTAACTTCAAGTGCAATAGATATTTTGTAAAGTGTTTCAAAAGAAAAACCACTTTTTGACTTTTTACTTTCCAATCTTCTCATATATTCATCAGTAATACCTATTGCATTTGCAAGTTCGGAAGCAGTTATTCCTTTTTGCTTTCTATATTTTTTTACATTATTCCTAATATTATTATAAATACTTTTGCTAAAATAAACTCTTTTCATTGATAAACTCCTTTTATAATGATTTTAAAATAATAATAAAATTATTACCGTAGCTTATTTGTTTACATTTTTATTAAAAAGTATTGATTTAATAATATTTGTATGATAATATTTTTAAAAAGAAATAATATACTAAAATTCGACAAAATATTACAAAAGATAAGGAGGTGATTGTATATATGTTAATAATATGTAGTGAATGTGGCAAAGAATATTCAGACCAAGCAAAGAATTGTCCTCATTGTGGAGCTATAACATCTCAAAATAGATATATTTCAAACAATAATAATTATCAAAATAAAATATATGCAAATAATGATATAAACCAAAATACAAGTAGTAGTGGTTGTGGTGCTGTATTAGCAATTATTCTATTATTAGGATTATTCTTTATAGGATATAAATTATTTTTTGGTGCATTAGGAGAACTAGGAATAGAAAAAGATGATATAAAATCATCGATTGAAGATGCATGGAATCATGATAGTAAGAAAAGTGAAACAAAGTCTTCATACGAATATACAAAAACTTATAATATAGGAGATAAAATTATTACTGATGAATTTGAAATAACTGTGACAAATGTGGAAGAAAGGGCGAATGTTGGTACTACAGTATTCAATGAATCAGCAGGCGAAGGCAATACTTTTGTATGTGTTAGAATTAAAATCAAAAATATATCTAGTGAACCAATAGGAACATTTTCACAACCTACTTTTAATTTAATAGATAGTAAAAATGTTACTTATAGCTCAGACATTTCTGCTTCATCATATTATGCAACAGAAGTAAATACAACAGCTAATGCTTTAAGTGATTTAAATCCAGGTGTAACAGTTACTGATGCTTATGTTTTTGAATTAGGAAAATCACTTTATTTACAAAATACTTTTAATTTGAAAATTGATGCTGATAAAACAATATTAGTTAAAATAAAATAATTATAAAATAATAAAAAAAGATAGGAGAAATTTTATATGAAAAATCAAAAAGGAATTAGCTTAATTGCGCTTTTACTTGTAATAATAATAGTATTTGTTGCTATATTATTATTTACGAATATTTCTAATAAAAATAATATAGTTGGTTCTTGGAACGTAGATACAATTAATTCTTCACAAATTAGTGATAAATCTTATGCTACATATATATTTAATGAAGATAGTACTGGATGTGCTAGTGTTTATGGAATTAATGAAGATTTTACTTATAAAGTAAAAAGTAAAAAAATTTATATTACATATATTGAAAGTACAGCTACATTTGAAATTGAATATAGTATTAAAGATGACAAATTATATCTTGGAGATGATATTATATGTACAAAAGTCAAATAAAATAATATTTAAAATATCACAAAAGATTAGGAGGTGAATCAAATGAAAAATCAAAAAGGAATTGGCTTAATAAAATTAATACTTATTGTAGTAGCAATTATTATTATAGGAATAATATTTAATGCTGTAAAAAATCAAGTTGTAAAAATCAAATGGGGTTATATGCCTTCTAGTGAATACTATGAATTAAGGTTGGCAGCAACTACTAGTGAAGTTTATGGAGCAGGAAGAGGAACATTATCATTAGCAAGTTTCAACACATTGGGTAGAGATATAAAAAATGCAGGTGGCAAATGGTTTAAGGATAGTAGTGTAAATTTTAGAGCTTCAGTAGAGGAATTAGATGACGGAGAACTTATTACTTTAACTGATGGAAAACATACTGCAATTTTTGCATTCACAGATGGAGATGATTGCGTGTATTATACTTATTCAAATGAAGACTATACAGGATATAAAATTACAATAAAATAATTGTGAAAATATACACAAAAGAAGGGAGCAAAAATTTATGGGAATTGTATTTTTTATTATATTTATTATATGTGCTATAATAGTTTTTATAAAAAAAGATAAAAGATTTCCTAACCATCCATATATAGGTTGGATAGTATGTGTAATAGCAATAGGAGTTGGGTTATATTTAATGTATAATGCAATGGGTGGTGCTGTTAGAAATGCTGATTTTAATGCAGGTTATAGAGATGCCCTTAAATAATTAAATTTATAAAAAATTGAAAAAGTATATTAAATCAAATAAATTTTCAAAAAAGAAAAGAGGTAATAATATGGCTTTAATAATATGTGAAGAATGTAAAAAAGAAGTTTCAGATAAAGCTTTACAATGTCCACATTGTGGAGCTCCTATTGCATCAAAGAAACATGATGTTATGATTAGATTTCCTATTTGGAAAGGTCAAATGTTAAATAATATGTGTTATGTATATAATAAAGACACAGGCGAGGAAATTGTCAGAGGAAAGCAAGGAGAAACAGTAGTTTTTGAGTGTACAGAGCCGATAAATATATATGTTGTTGTAAAAGGTTCTTTTGGAAAACCAGAAGCAAGAGTATATCCAGGTGATAGATATGATGTAGGATATAGAGGATTCGGAAAAATATATTTGTCAAAAGTAGACTCAATAACTGGAAATGCAAATTCTGATGGATTAGATATTTCAGTTGGCTTTTTTAAGCAATTCTAAAATATGATAATATTTAATAATAATTGTAAATGGTGCTAGTGTAAGAAATACCAATTAATGGTGTTTCTCTTTCTAAGTTCAATGTAATGCAATAGTAATGCAATACAAGTAATTTTTAAAATATCTTGTATAAACTTTAAATTTAATGTATTATCATAGAAGCGGTAAATAAACTGAAATTAAATATGTTTAAAATCACTCAAAACTATTGAAAATACAACAAATTGACCATCTGCACCATTATAAGTATTAGAGTGCAAATCTAATCAAAGCGGTCTGATTAGCCGCTTTATTTTTTTTTTAAAATATTCATAAAATTGTATGTGTTAAATTTAACGCATGTTATTTACAAATCAAAAATTTAATGTTAAAATCAAAATAAATACCAAACAAAAAGGAAAATAAAACATATGAGAAATGAAAAAATAGAGATGTCTCCAGAGCAGCAACAGCAAATATCTAGTATGTTACAATCGCAGGGATTATCTGAATCTGAAATAGATGTAATATTAAATGGCGAATATGAAGGTTATAATTCAGAATATGATTTAGAGAGTGCTTTGGGAGGATTAAGAAAGCATGTTGATGTTCTTGAAAAGTTATCTGATGGTTACACAATGGATGAACTACAAGTACAAGGCATATCACCACAAAAAATAGATGCTTTTAATCAAATGTTATCAGAAAAAAATATAACTGTTGATAATGCAAAGGCTATATATCAATATTCTATTGGTAGTAATATGATATTAGGAGTAAAAAGAGGCACATCTAAAGAAACTATCCAAGAACAAATAATGAGTGATTTAGAAGAATCTTTACAAGCAAGAGGAGTACAACAAGAAGATATTGAAAAGATGAAACAATTTGTAAAAGATGCTGAATATGATGAAACTCCATTACATGATAGTTACGATATTGCTAATAGATATATGGAACAAATAGGACTAAAACAGAATAGCTATGTTAGTGTAAGAAGTGCAATGCAATCAATGCACAGGTGCACCCATATAGATGAAACTATAGCTTCATTAGAAGAAGGCTTAGGCAGTACAAATATGCCTAAATCTATGAAGTTATATAGAGCAGTAAAGAGCAGTTTTTTAGAAAAAGGACTAAAGCCAGGAGAAGATTTAAGTAGTTTAGTTGGAAAATCCATTAGTAATAAAGGACAAACAAGCACTTCGCCTTTATATGATTCTTCATTTGCTTCATTAGATGAATATGATTGTGTTTTTGAAATATATACTCCAAAAGGAACTAGAGGTTCATATATTGCTGAATTATCTGCTTATGATAAAACAGAACAAGAAGTTTTATTAAATCCAAATGATTTATACATAACTGGTGTTCAGGCTGGAGTTGTTGATAAAAACGGAAGGACAAAGAATGTATTAAAAGCATTATGTTTAAGTAAAGATAGAGAATGTTACAAAGGAATAGATAAGGAACAAGAAACCTCTATGATTAATAATGGACAGCAAGAACAAATGCAGCAGCCACCAATGCAAGATTTTGGAGGAATGGAATTATAAAAATGAAAGGAGAAATATGATGTTTAAATTACCTAAATATACAGAACAAGAATTAAAGAAGATAGTTGAAGAAGTAATAGGAAATAATGATCCATTTTGGAATATTCCAGTATTTGAAACTGTTAAAAAAATTATTAGTTTTCCTGATGGTACAGAAACTTCTATTGCTAAATTATTAAACAATTCACAATTTACATCAAAGCAATTATTTGATATTTATAATTGTGTATTAAATGTGTGTAAAAAAATAGATATTGTTTTGGATTCTAGTAAATGGGAAGGAGCAGTTGCAGGACTACCATATAATATCCCATTTATCATAAAACATAAATAATATGTGGGAAATATAAAGGGGATTGAACAGATACGGATAGTGTAAAATATTCAATCTCCTTTTATAGATTATCTTTCTAAATCCCAATCCCATTCTTTTTCTCTTTTCTCTTTTTTTATTTGTTGTTCTGGGTCAAGAGAAATATTGGTGTCGTTCTCAAAAGTTCTAACAAGTTCTTTTGAATCGCCTAAACTGAATTTTTGGCAGATCCATTCTATAAATTTATCAATGGCAAATTTTCATCTTTAATAGTAAATCCATGTTTCTTAAAATAATCTAACATATCTTCTTCTAAAAATAAAAGATATTTGTTATTGCATATTTAACAATATTCATGTTATAATCTCTTACAGAGAAGCTAATAATGTTAATTTGTCACTTACATCTATTATTTTGAATATAAATAGATGAGGTGAAAAAAATGAATTATAAATATTACAACACAAATCATAATGGGCAAGATGATTATGGATTAAAATGTATAAATGATCAAGGATATGGTTTAATTTGTAAAAATTACAAATTAGAGTTTCCGCCACAACATCAAGACACACAGCCAGGAATGGAATATTTAATGACACCTAGACCAATATTTAATAATCCATATTACAGAGGTTCAGGAAAACTTATGAATAAAGTTGCAATTATAACAGGAGGGGATTCTGGGTTAGGAAGAGCAGTAGCAGTTGGTTTTGTAAAAGAAGGTGCAGCAGTTGTAATTGTGTATTACAATGAACATGAAGATGCTAAAGAAACCAAAGAATTTATAGAAAAACTTGGTGGAACATGTATGCTTCTTGCAGGAGACATAAAAGACCAATGTTTTTGTGATAAAATTGTTGAAGAAACAATGAATAAATTTGGTAGAATTGATGTTTTAGTAAATGGAAGTGCTGTTCAATATCAACAAAAGAGTTTATTAGATATAACAGATGAACAATTTGATTTAACAATAAAAACAAATGTATATGGAATGTTTTACTTAACAAAAAGAGCTTTAAAATGTATGAATCCAGGTAGTTCAATAATAAATGTAACATCAATAACTACATTTAAAGGAGAACCAGAATTAATAGACTATGTTACAAGCAAAGGTGCAATTGTAGGATTTACAAGGTCATTAGCTACAAATTTGGCTGACAAAAATATAAGAGTAAATGCAGTATCTCCAGGAGTATTTTGGACACCTTTGCAACCAGCTTGTTGGGAAGCGGAAAAGATACCTACACTTGGTTCAGATGCACCAATGGGAAGAGCTGGTCATCCATTTGAAATAGCACCATTATTTATATACTTAGCAAGTGATGATTCGTCATATGTAACAGGTCAAGTTATGCATATTAATGGTGGAGAGTATAAAGGATAAATAAAAAGGAACGTGATTACAAATGAAATTAACGAAAAAAAACAAAAAAGCATTAATAACTTTTATTACAATGTTATTGTTATTAATTATAATATATATAGGTGAAAACATTTTACCACAAAATGAAGAAAGTGTAGAGGTTGCAAATTACAACAATTTAATAGATGTGCCTGAATATAATGGTCAAATATATGTAAAAATAAATGATAATATTCCGTATTTTACAGAAGAAGATTATACAACTGAAGCCTTTGAACAATATAGTAAATTAGATGAAAAAGGAAGATGTGGCATTGCTTATGCAAATATTTGCAAAGAAACAATGCCACCTGATGGAGATAAAAGGGGAGATATAAGTTCTGTAAAGCCTACTGGGTGGGTGCAAAAAAAGTATGATGGAGAATATCTTTATAATAGATGTCATTTAATAGGTTACCAGTTATCTGATGAAGATGCAAATGAACAAAATTTAATTACAGGGACAAGATATTTTAATGTATCAGGAATGTTACCTTTTGAAAATGAAGTTGCAGAATATATTAATACAAGTAAGCAAGATGTACATGTTTTATACAGAATAACACCACTTTTTAAAGATGATGATTTGGTAGCTCATGGTGTAGAGATGGAAGCATATTCAGTAGAAGATAATGGACAAGGAGTTTGCTTTAATGTGTATGTTTACAATGTACAGCCGGGAATTAATATAAACTATAAAACTGGAGAAAGTTCGAACTAATTAAAAATAGGAGAGTGAATATATTGAGTTTAGATTTATTTAATAATTTATTAAATAATGTAAAAGAAAATAAAGTTGTTCAAAATTTTATGAAAGAATTGTCAGATTCTTTAGAAAAGAAAAATAATGAATTATCAAATCAGAGTAGTTTGAAGCAAGAAAATGAGCTATATCAAGTAATTGAAATAGATGAAGATGGAGCATATTTACAAAATGTTAAAGATAATAAAGTTTCTAAAGAAACAGATATTTTAAAAGATGTTTTAGATAAAATAGGAAATGATTCTGTTTTAAGATATAAAGATGGAGAGTATATTTACGAAGAAGATTTAACTGAAAAATTTATGGACAGCTTAGTTGATATAGCTGAGTATCAAAAAATTAAAGATGATTTTATAAATGAAAGCAATATATCAGAATTTGATGAAAATATAAAATTTACAATTAAAGAAAAAGAAGAAGATTATTGCACATTAAATTATGAAAATGAAAAAGAAATAAAGGTTCCAAATGCTCTTGTTCCTTTTTGGGCAGAGGTGGGAGAAAACTTATATTATAAGGATGGGAAGTTTAATAGGGATATATAGAAAATATTTGAAGAATTAAAAATATAAATTTTAAAGTAAAAAGAGTTAGGTTAGATGAATTTTATCATTTAACCTAACTTTTTTTATAACAAAGCATCCAAAATAAATAATGTTGCAGCAAAAGGACTACTTTTTATAATAAAGCACCTAAAACTAAAATACCAAGATTATTATAATAAATTGTATCAAATTGTGAAATAGGTAAAGGGTTGTTTCCTGAACCAACTTCAATAGTATATCCAGGTCTGTTGTAATTTTGAATAAACCAATCCTTGTATCCTGCAAAACTTGAATTATAAGGAGTATCGTCTAAAGTATAACCACTAACTTCGGCAAATCTAGTTCCAATATAAAAACTATCTTGAGGATTAAAGTTTTGAAATTGCCAGTAAATAACTTCCCCTTGTGTGTGATAAGCTATAACTAACCTAAAATTATGCTCTAATGTAAAGTTGTAAATTGCTAAAGATTCGGGTTCAGTTAAAGGACCATACCCTACAAAGTCACGAGGAGCAGGCATTGTAAATCCCTGAGAATATTTAATTCGCCTTGCTTCATTCCATCCAGCTGGAAATTGTAGGTTTAAATCCACACCTCTCGTGTTTAAAATATACCAACCCAAAATTAAGATTAATAAAATGCAGTAATCATCTATATTACAGAGTATTT
>CANRQH010000026.1 GCA_947632745.1 uncultured Clostridia bacterium
TAGTAAAGAAATTGAAGAAAAACAAGCAAAATCAGTATTAAATACAGAAGAAATTAGCTATGTTAAAGAAATAGGAAAAAGAACATTTGAATTTTTCTATGATAATATAAACAAAGAAAACAATTATTTAATTCCAGACAATTACCAAGAAGATAGAAAAAACAAATATGTAGATAGAACTTCATCTACAAATATTGGTTTATCTTTACTTAGCATTCAAGCAGGAATTGACTTAAATTATATTGAAAAAGATGAGCGGTATAGAGATTTTAAAAAATATTATAAGCACAATAATGAAGTTAGATAAATGGAATGGGCATTTATATAATTGGTATAATATAAAAACTATGAAGCCTCTAAATCCAAGATATATTTCAACAGTAGATAGCGGGAATTTTGTGGGGTATTTATATGTAACAAAAATGTTTTTAGAAGAGCAAAATAGGGAAGATTTAGCAGATACAATTAACCAAATAACTTCTATGATAGATAATACTGATTTTTCAAAATTATATAGTAAAGAACACAGACTATTTTCTATAGGATTTAATATTGAAGAAAATAAATTAACAGATTCATATTATGATTTGTTAGCATCAGAAGCAAGACAAGCAAGTTTAATTGCAATTATCAAAAGAGATGTTGATGTAAAACATTGGAATGCTTTAAGTAGAACACTTACAATTTTAAATAATAAAAAAGGGCTAATTTCATGGTCTGGAACAGCATTTGAGTATTTAATGCCAAATATAAATATTCCAAGATACAAAGGAAGTCTAATAGATGAATCTATTAGATTTGCAATTATGAGCCAAATAGAATATGCAAAAGTACTTGGTACTCCATGGGGAATTTCAGAATCAGCATTTAATGTTAAAGATTTACATTCAAATTACCAATATAAAGCATTTGGAATACCATGGCTTGGCTTGAAACGAGGCTTAGCAGATGAAATTGTAATTTCAAGTTATGCAAGCGTACTTGCTATAACAGATAAGCCTAAAGAGGTTGTAAAAAATCTAAAAAATCTAGAAAAATATGGTATGTTTAATAAATATGGTTTTTATGAAAGCTTAGATTTTTCTTATCAAAGACTGCATTCAAATGAAACTTCAAATGCAGTTAAAACCTATATGGCACACCATCAAGCTCTAATTTTGCTTTCTATAAACAACTTAATAAATAATAATATATTTCAAACACGTTTTATTAAAAACCCTGAGGCAAAAGCTGTAGAAATATTATTACAAGAAAGGATGCCAGAAACATTTATTGTAACAAAAGAAGAAAAAGAAAAACCAGAAAGAGGAAAATACAAAGATTATGAAAATTATTCTGTTGTAAGTTACAAGAAAATTGATGAAAGATTAATTAGGTCAAATGTAATATCAAATGGAATATACACAATAGGTATAAACCAGAAATCACAAGGATTTAGCAAATTTGGAAATATATATGTAAATAGATTTAAACCAACAGATGACTATAATCAAGGAATATTTTTATATGTAAAAGATATTAATTCTAATAAAGTTATAAAAGTAGGAGAAGAAGGTTCTATAGTTTCGTTTATGCCTGACCAGGTAAGTTTTGAGAAAAAAGACGCTAATATAAAAACAAATTTAAAAATAACAATAGACCCAGAAGAAGCGGTAGAAATAAGGTGTTTAGAAATAGAAAATATAGGCAATCAAGATATAGAACTTGAAATTACGTCATCGTTTGAGCCAATACTTTCAAGCAAAGAGCAAGATTATGCTCATCCTGCATTTAATAATTTATTTTTAATTTTTGGATATGATGTAGATGAAAATATTTTAGAAATAAAACGTAAAAAAAGGAGCAATTCAGAACAAGAAGTATTTTTAGAAACAGCATTTTACACAGATAGTGAAACAATTGTGGATAATGAGTTTGAAATAGACAAAGAAAAATTTGATGAAAGAGGAAATTTGAATTTGCCACTAGCTGTAGAAAAATCTATTCCACTTTCTAAAAAAATTGGCTTAGTTACTGAACCAATAGCTGTTCAAAGAAAAACAATAAAAATTGCACCTAGAGATAAAAAACATGTTAATTTAATAATTTCAGTATCTACAAATAGAGATTTTGCAATTGATAATTTGAAAAAATATAAAAATATAGAAAATGTTAAAAGGGCATTTGAAATATCTAAAGCAAAGGCAGAAGCTGAAAGTAGGTATTTAGAAATAAAAGCAAAAGATATAGAATTATACCAAAAGATTTTAGGATATATATTTTTTGACAATCCATTGAGGTGCAAGCAAATAAAGAACTTAAATAATTCTATATATTCACAAAGTGATTTATGGAAAAATGGTATTTCTGGAGACTTACCAATAATATTAGTTAAAATAAAAGATAGTAATGATGTATATGTAGTAAAACAAATTTTAAAGATGTATGAATTTTTTAGAAGTAAAGATGTACAAATAGACCTAGTTTTTTTAGACGAAGAAAAACACAGTTATGAAAATTATGTAAGGCAAGAAATTGAAACAAAAATACTTGATAAACATTTAGGTTTTATGATAAACAAACAAGGTCGGAATCTTTTTACTATCTAAAAATGAATTATCTAAAAAAGATTGGGACGTATTGAACTTTGTTTCAAGTTTTACAGTAGATGCACATTTAGGGGATTTAAATCATTTAGTTTCAGATTTAGAAGAAGAATATTTGGCAAGTCACCAAAATATTCCAGAAGAGGATTTTGAGGATATTTTAGAAGAAGAATTTAAACCACAAATAGATATTTTAAATAATGAAGAAATAAAGTATTTTAATGATTATGGTGGATTTTCACCTGATGGAAAAGAATACTTGATTAAAGTAAATAAAGAAAAGCGTTTGCCAACTGTATGGTCACATGTTTTAGCAAATGAAAATTTTGGAACTCTTGTTACAGAAAATATGGGAGGATACACATGGCATAAAAACTGTAGGTTAAATAGAGTTTCAAGTTGGTCAAATAAACCACATTTAGATATTCCATCAGAAGTAATATATATGGAGGATTTAAAAACGGGTAAAAAATGGTCGATGGGATTAAATCCAATGCCTGATGAAAATGATTATAGTATAATTTATGGATTTGGGTATTCAAAATATATTCATGAAAGTCAAGGCATAACTCAAGAACTAGAAATATTTGTTCCAAATGAAGATACTATAAAAGTAAATATTTTAAAATTAAGTAATAATACTTTAGAACGTAAAAAACTAAAAATAGTTTACTATGTAAAGCCGGTGCTTGGAGAAGAAGAGCTAAAATCAGATGGTAAAATAAAAATAAGTTATGATGATAATGCTAATATGATATTTGCAGAAAATCTTTATGAATCAGATTTCAAAAGTAAAGTATATGTATCAAGTAGTGAAAAAATAAAAAGCTATACAGGAGATAAAAAATTCTTTTTAGGAAAAGGTGGTTTAAGTAATCCAAATGGACTAAAAAGAGTAAGACTTAACAATAATTTAGGTTTTGGAAATAAATCTTGTATTGCAATTCAAATAGAAGTTGAGCTAGATAGTATGTCTTCAAAAGAAATAGTGCTAAATTTAGGGGCAACAAATAATATAATAGATGGAAAAAATATTAGCTATAAATATAGTAAAATTCAAAATTGCAAACAAGAGCTTGAAAATGTAAAAAGAAAATGGAAAGATATTTTAGAAAAAGTCCAGGTTTATACTCCAATTGAATCTATAAATATAATGCTAAATGGTTGGGCTTTATATCAAACAATTGTAAGTAGATTATATGCAAGAACAGGATTTTATCAATCAGGTGGAGCATATGGCTTTAGAGACCAACTTCAAGATACTTTGTGTTTGAAATATATAAATCCTGAAATGATTAAAAATCAAATAATAAAGCATTCTGAGCATCAATTTATTGAAGGAGATGTAGAACACTGGTGGCATGATGAAACTGAACGTGGAATAAGAACAAGATTTTCAGACGATTTGTTATGGCTTGCATATTTATGCTTAGAATATATGGATATAACTAATGATAAAGAGATTTTAAATATAAAAACTCCATATTTACAAGGAGAAGTATTAAAAGACAATGAAGAAGAAAGATATGATAAATTTACTAAATCAAATATTACAGAAACAATTTATGAACACATTATTAGAGCTATAGAAAAATCTTTAAATTTTGGTGAAAATGGACTTCCTAAAATTGGCACAGGAGATTGGAACGATGGATTTAGTGAAGTTGGAAATAAAGGAAAAGGGGAAAGTGTATGGCTTGGATTTTTCTTATATACAATAATAGATAGATTTTTGCCATATATTGAAGAAAGAGGAGAAGCAGATAGAGCACAAAAATATAAAAAAATACTTCAAGATTTAAAAACAGCATTAAATTCTAAAGGTTGGGACGGAAGATGGTTTAGACGTGCATATATGGATAATGGTAGTATTTTAGGAAGCATTGAAAACGAAGAATGTAGAATAGATAGTATAGCTCAAAGTTGGTCAGTAATATCAAATGCAGGAGATGAAGATAAAAAATTACAAGCGATGGAAAGCTTAGAAAATCACCTAGTAGATAAAGAAAATGGAATTATAAAACTTCTTGATCCACCTTTTGCAAATGGTGAATTAAATCCGGGATATATAAAAGCATATCTTCCAGGAGTTAGAGAAAATGGTGGCCAATACACACATTCAAGCATATGGGTAATTATTGCAGAAACACTTTTAGGATTTGGAGATAAAGCAGGAGAATTTTACAGAATGATAAATCCAATAGAACATTCAAAAACAAAAGAGTCTGCTAATAAATACAAAGTTGAGCCATATGTTGTAGCAGCAGATATTTATGGAGCAGGAAATTTGGCAGGACGTGGTGGATGGACATGGTATACAGGGTCTTCAAGTTGGTTTTATAAGGCAGGTATTGAATATATTTTAGGATTAAAAATAAAAAATAATACTTTAAGTTTAAATCCATGTATTCCAAAAGAGTGGAAGGAATTTAATATAAAGTATAAATTTGAAAGAAGTATTTATAATATTAAAGTGAGTAACCTAAATGGCAAAAATAGAGGCATAACTGAATTTAAATTAAATGGAGAAATTATTCAAGAAAAAGAGGTTAAATTAGTAAATGATGGAAAAATTTATGATATTGAAATTATTTTATAAATCAGTTTGGGGGAGACGAATCTAAAAAGTTCGTCTCCCCCAAACCTTGCTTTGCTTTTAAGGCAATCTTGGAATAAGCACTGCTCCTCCAGCAATCTGGTAAGTAGTACCGTCTGTGGAAGTCATGATATCGTCCTTATCCATGCTTTCCAAATCAAAGGAAATAACTTGAGATGAACAAGGAAAACCAAGACCGATGATGTGGAGCTTCTTTGTTGGTAAAGCTTCTCTTACCTGAGCGAGATTCTTATAGATACCGCCTTTTTCATCCGATGCAAACGAAAAAAACATTTTAGATTTTGCGTTGCATTTAGGATTTACATTATGGTAATCATAGGTAATCTCGAATCTGCCCTCAGGACAAAACATTAGAGGTACGCCATCCTTTATATGGATAGTTCCAATGTAAGATTTGCCTGTGGGAGGGTATTGAGAAGCATCAGAATGAGTAAGGAAAATAGCGACTACCTTTCCTTTACTCTCCTCGAGAGACAACCGTTTATGAGAATTTAAGTCATAAACGTAGGCAAAGTTTAGTGAACTCATAATGAACCCCCTTTTTGGTGCATATAGTAAATAACTATTGGTAACACTATATTTATACCAAATTTTTGGCTAAAAGTCAATAAAAAATAAAACTGACATATTTCAAAATAAGTGAAATATGCCAGTTTTAGTTTTAAAAAAAATTGGTAGCGAAGGGGAGATTCGAACTCTCGACACCGCGGGTATGAACCGCGTGCTCTAGCCAACTGAGCTACTTCGCCATAAGCACTAACTATTATAGCTAGTTTTTTCTCTTTTGTCAAGAGGTTTGGTGATTTTTCCTAAAAAAACTGCTGACAAAAGTCAACAGTTTTTTTACTAAATTATTCAAACAATCCCATAATTTCTTCTTTTGTAAATCTATTAATAAATGTTGTTTTAGTTGAAAGCATATTATCTATGAGCTGTGACTTCTTTTTTTGAAGTTCATAAATTTTTTCTTCAATAGAATTACTTGTAATTAATTTATAAACTTGTACATTATTTTTTTGCCCAATTCTGTAGGCTCTGTCTGTTGCTTGATTTTCAGCAGATTGATTCCACCATGGGTCATAATGAATTACCATATCTGCACCTGTTAAATTTAATCCTGTTCCACCTGCTTTTAAAGATATTAAAAATACTTTTATATCTTGATTTGTATTAAATTCATCAACAAGTTCAATTCTTTCACTAACTTTTGTTGCACCTGTTAATTTGAAAAATTTAATATTTCTTTTAGTAAGCTCATTTTGTAGAATATCAAACATAGAAGTATAACCTGAAAATAGTAAAATCCTGTGTCCTGCTTGTATTGCATCTTCTATGATTTCCATACATTGAATAAGTTTACTACTTTGGCCCTTGTAATCTGAAAGAAATAAATTAGGGTGGCAACAAATTTGCCTTAATCTTGTAAGTGCTGCAAGTATCATTATTTGGCTTTTTTCATAACCATTAACACTAATTTTATCTGCAACATCTTGTTTAGCTTTTACTAAATAAGACATATATATTTTTTCTTGTTCAGGGTCCATACTGTTATTAAGTACAGTAATAGTTTTTTCAGGAAGTTCTGTTAAAACTTCTTTTTTAGTTCTTCTTAAAATAAATGGTTCTATTAACATTTTTAATTTTGCCATTGCATCTAAACTATCATCTTTAACAATAGGTGTTTCATATAAATTTTTAAATTTTTTGTATTGGAACAAATATCCTGGCATTATAAAGTCAAATATTGACCATAGTTCTGCTAAAGAATTTTCTATTGGAGTTCCAGTTAAAGCAAATCTAGTTTCAGCATTTAAAGATTTTATGGCTTTAGCATTTTGAGTGTTACTATTTTTTAAATATTGAGCTTCATCAGCTATTACATATTTAAAAGTATAGTTTAGTTCTTTATATTTTTCTATATCTCTTTTTAATAAATCATAAGAAGTTATAACTAAATCATATTTTTCAATATTATCAATTATTTGTTTTCTTTCATTTGATGAACCTGAAACAACTTTTATATTTAAAGAAGGTGCAAATTTTTCGGCTTCTTGTTTCCAATTTAGAGCAAGTGAACTTGGAGATACAACAAGACTTGTTTTTCTATTTTCTTTTTTTTCTTCTAAATAAGATAAAAGTACAGTTAAAATTTGAATAGTTTTTCCAAGTCCCATGTCATCTGCTAATATTCCACCAAATTTGTATGAATCCAATGTTTTAAGCCAATTGAATCCTGTTTTTTGGTAATCTCTTAATGTATTTTGCATAGTTTTAGGAATATTTATTTCATCAACAAAGTTATCTTTTTCTAAATTATCTACTAGCTCTCTATATTCAGTATTTTTTGAGGTTTTTGTATTTTTGAATTTTTTTAGCAATTCATTTAAATATAAACTTCTATTTACAGGAAGTTTTATGGTGTTATCTTTTAAGTCTTTAAAATTTATGTCCATACCTGATGAAAGTTTGTCTAAAAATTCTATATCTTCACTTTCTGTTAAATTTAAAAAGCTACCATTTTTAAGCCTATAAAATTTTTTCTTTAATTTGTACTTTTCCATAACTTCTTGTATTTCTTCTGGAGAAATAGAAAGCTTTCCTAAATCGATATTTAATAAATTATTTTCAACTTTTACTCCGATAGCACCTAGTTTTGGAGCTCTGATTTCTTTAGTTTTGAAATTTTCAGTAACTAAAACTTCAAATTTTTGCATATATAGATTTATATCATTTGATAGGAAATTGTAAATGTCTTCATTGTTTGGAAGTATAAATCTTATATTTTTTACATCTAGCATAAATCCTGTGTTTTTGAAAACATTTAAAGTTTTATTTTCCTCAAGTTCATTTCTTAGAGCTTTTATATTTATATTATCTTCAAGAGGATTAAATTCTTCTGCTTCATAGCAAAATTTTACATCAGCAACTAGAAAGTTATTTTCGTCAAAATCTAAAAATACTTTAACAGCAAGTTTTTGTGGTTTATATAATTCAAGCTCTTGATTTTCAATTCCTTGAATTTTTACATTACTTTCTATTTTAGGCATTACTATTGAGTAAAAATCTTTTAAGTCTTCTTTTCTAAGTAACATCTCTTCTGTAAAATTTTCTCTAAAGATTTTTATTACTTTTAAAATTGAATTTGAAAATTTATTGTCACATCTATATAGTTTATTTGCATCTAATAAATAATCATAGTCTTTTCCTTTAAATACAGCTATTTTGAAGATATCTATATTTGGTTTTAAAACCAATTCTTCACTATTAATTTTTGAAAGATTAAATTCAATTTTAGGGTTTTGTTCTATAAATTCCATTTTTGTATTTGTAAATTCATAAGTGAAATTTATTGATTTATTTTTTAGTATATCAAAAGCTTCGTCAATTGAATTTTCTCCAAGGGTTATTTGAGACTTGTTTATTGAAGAATAGTAATATCCATATCTGTCATTTGAGTTAGAATATTTTATTACTTCTGCATATTTTAAAATAAAGTCTAATAAGTCTTTTGATGATTCTTCAAAATTATCTCTAGAATGCACAAATTCAAGCTTTTCTCCATATTTAAAATATTCGTTATTTATAACTTTTGTATAAAATTCTGGTAAATCTTTTAATTTGTACATCCTTGAATTTCCAATTTTAAACTCTAGTTTTAATCCGAGTTGAAAATTTATCATATTCAATTTTAGGTTCGATTTTTATTTTTTGTTTTTCAGGTAATTTTACTGTTTCATCTGGAGAAAGTTCTCTTAATTCTTCATTGTAAAATGAATTTATTAAATTGTTGAAAGTTTTATATTTAAATTTATTGTTTTTGTTTCTTGTGATTTCTCTAGGGATTTCTTCATGCTCATTATCCCAAAATCTAGTCTGCTCAAATTTCATTAAAGTAGCAACAATGTGCTTGCATGCACAGTAATTATTTTGATAATCTTGGCATTCACAATAAGCTACTTCAAGCTCACCATTTTTGACATCAATATTTACTTCATATTCGTCATAATGACCTGCTACTCTTGAGGTTAGACTGAAGTTGTTTGGACTTTGATAGTCTGATTTTATAATGTTAACTCTGCCTTCGTTTATGTATCTTTTGGCTTTTATTTTTCTTGCTTCTCCTGCACTATTACATATTTCTTCAAATAATTCTTTGTTTACTTGCATGAGTTTCTCCTCTTTACTTGCTTTATTTGAGGCAATATTATACACTATTTTTTGAGGAATTTCAACCCTATGGGGAAAAAAGTTACAATAAAGTTACAATGGTAATGTATCTATTACACTACTTTTTTGATTATACTTTTATGATTTTTAATTTTAATCATTAATTATTAATTATTTATAGCTAGATTTATTAATTCATCTAAAAGGTCACTATATTTAAGACCTGAATATTCCCATAATTTTGGGTACATGCTAATTTCTGTAAAGCCAGGGATTGTATTTATTTCGTTTATATAAACTTCATTAGTTTTATCTAAAATAAAGAAGTCAACTCTTGAAAAGCCTTTTCCATCAATTGCTTTAAATGCTTTAATTGCAATATTATGCACTTTACTTTCTAAATCTTTTGAAATTAGTGCTGGAACCAATGTTTTAGATTCACTGTTATTATATTTTGCATCATAACTATAAAATGAATCTGCAGGGATTATTTCACCTAAGGCAGATGCTTTAATAACTTCGTTTCCTAAAACAGAACATTCAATTTCTCTACCTACAATTTGTTCTTCTAATAATATTTTGTGGTCATATTGTGCAGCATTTTGAATAGCTTGAATTAACTCTTGTTGGTCAGATGCTTTAGTAATTCCTATTGAAGAGCCTGAATTTGATGGTTTAACAAAGATAGGATAGTTAAGTTCATTTTCGGCTAAAGTGCATATTTCTTCTAATTTCATTATTTTTTCTCTGAAGTTTTTGTCAACGTAGATATATGTGTTTTTTAAAGCTTTTATGTACATGTATTTAGCTTGCTTTATTCCTGCTTTTTCAAATATGATTTTGGTATATACTTTATCCATTGCAATACTTGAAGATAAGACTTTACATCCAACATAAGGCTTTTGAAGCAATTCTAAAAGTCCTTGAATGCTGCCATCTTCTCCATATAGACCATGTAAAACTGGAAATAATACATCTAGCTGTTTTAAATATTCTAAGACATTTTTTATTTTATTGTTTGATAATGTTTCTTTTAAAATTGTGCCCGGGTATTTATACCATGTACCATCTGTATCGATGTATATTGGGTAAATTTCATATTTTTCTTTATTTAGGTTTGATATTACTGAGGTCCCTGATACAACAGATATGTCATGCTCTGTTGACATGCCTCCAAAGATTATTCCTAATTTGATTTTATCCAAAGTTTTTACCTCCTTGATTTTATAAATGAATAATTATTTTTTCAATTTTTCATTTAGCCTTTATTAATTAAATTAATAACATCTTTATAAACGCTCTAAAAGTATGTATTTATATTTTTCATGAGTTTTAATTTTTGTTTTGTATTTTATATTATTTTGTAATATAATTCAAGTATTAATATATATGTTGAAGAGTCTGCGTATATGTGTCAAAAGGAAAATTTTTTCTTGATATATATGTATGAATGTGATAGTATGAAGTTAAGATAAATGGTAAAAAATTATTTTTTAATATATGATGTTTAAGAATATTAGAATTACGCTTTGAAGGGAATAAATGGGAACATGAAAAAGGAAATAAATGTTGTATTAAATAATAAAGAAATAGTTGTTGCTTCAAATAATATGGGAAAAATTAAAGAGGTACAGGAGATATTATATGAATATAAAATTCTTTCTTTAAAAGATGTTGGCATTGATGTAGATGTAGAAGAGGATAAGGATACTTTTGAAGGTAATGCTATTAAAAAAGCTCAAACAATTGCAAAAGAGCTTGGTGGAAGATTGTGCCTAGCAGATGATTCAGGCATTGAAATTGATTATTTGGATGGCTTTCCGGGTGTTTTTACTAAAAGGTGGAAAGCTGGTTCTGATAGAGATAGAAATTTGGATATTATTAAAAAATTAGAGGGAGTGCCTAAAGAGAAGAGAAAAATTAAGTTTGTTACTGCTATTGCTTTGTCTGATGGATTTAATACCATTTGCAAATGTGGTGTTTTAGATGGTTTGGTTGCTCTCGAACCTAGAGGCGTAAATGGATTTGGGTTTGATGAGATTTTTGAACTTCCTGATGGCAGGACTTTGGCTGAGCTTTCTCCTATTGAAAAAAATGAGGTTAGTGCAAGGAGAAGGGCGTTGGAGATGGTGAAGGGAGAGATTAAGAAAAATTAAAGGTTTGAAAATGGAAGATATTTAAAATAATTTGTTGAAAAAAATAATAAATTAGTATAAAATAACATTAGATTCTATAAAAAGGAAGAATAAAAATGATATGTTCAAAATGTTAAAAAATGTCGTTTTATGATATAAAATATATTAGAATTTGTATAAGTGACAAAAATTTTTTTAATGAGGTGGAAATTTGAATAATCAAGTGAAATCTAAAAAGAGAGTTGCCGAACATGGAGAAGTTTTTACAAATCCAAGAGAAGTGAGTGCAATGTGTGATATGGTTATTCAAGAAACTGAAAGAGTAGATTCTAGATTTCTTGAACCTGCATGTGGAGATGGCAATTTTTTAATAGAAATATTAAAAAGAAAATTAAATATTGTTAGAAAAAAATACCAAAAGAGTATATATGATTATGAAAGATTTTCTTTATTAGCAATAGGTAGTTTGTATGGAGTGGAATTACTTGAAGATAATGTTATTGCTTGTAGAGAAAGATAATATGATTATTGGTATAGTGAATATAAGGCTATTAGTAAAAAAGAATATGACGATAAAGTATCCAATTCAGCATTATATATTTTAGAGCACAATATCGTATGTGGAAATGCTCTAAGTTTAAAATGTGTTGATGAGAATGGAAATGATATAGAAAAACCGATTATATTTTCTGAATGGACATTTCCGTTTAATGATGCAAGAATGCAAAGAAAAGATTATACATTAGATGAATTAGTAAAAAAAGACATACAACAACAAGAGATTAATCAAGAAGATGATGAAGGAAAATTTTTAAAACAATATATTACACATTATAAGAAATTAAATAATTAAGGGGGAATTTTTTATGAGTAAAGGTTTATTAGAAAATGCATATAATCCAGATGTATTATCTTGCCTTGCAAACCTTTCAAATGATGAAGTATTTACATCTCCAGATGTAGTAAATGAAATGTTGGATATGTTACCACAAGATTTATTTAAGAATCCTGATACGACTTTTTTAGAGCCGGCTTGTAAAACAGGAGTATTTTTAAGAGAAATAGCTAAAAGATTAATAGATGGCTTAGAAACACAATTTCCAAATTTAGATGAAAGATTAAATCATATATTTATGAAACAATTATTTGGAATATCTGTAACAGAATTAACAAGTTTATTAACAAGAAGAAGTTTATATTGCTCAAAGTGGCCTAATGGAGAATACTCAGTTATTAAATTTGATACTCCAGAAGGTAATATAAAGTATAGAAAAATTGAACATACTTGGAAAGATGGAAAATGTATTTTTTGTGGAGCAAGTCAAAATGAATATAAAAGAAATAGTGACTTGGAAACTTATGCATATCAATTTATACATACTAATAAACCAGAGGAGATTTTTAATATGAAATTTGATGTTATTATAGGAAATCCACCATATCAATTAAGTGATGGAGGTGGTACAGGAGATAGTGCAAAACCAATATATAATTTATTTATAGATCAAGCAATTAAATTAATGCCTAAATACTTGTGCATGATTATCCCTTCAAGATGGATGAAAGGAGGAAAAGGATTACAAAATTTTAGAAAAAGAATGATGAGTGACACAAGAATAAAAAATATAAAAGACTTTGAGAGTGCAAAAGAGTGCTTCCCAGGAATTACGCTTGATGGTTGAGTATGTTATTTTTTATGGGATAAAAATTATAATGGAAAAGTAAATTATACATATATTTATTTTTATCAGGAACACCTTTTAGAGCTTTAAATTTAGGAGAATTTATTGAGGAACAAATTTTTAGTTGGACATATGGAGATGAACAAAAAGCAAAGACAGAATGGAAAGGTTCAAATAATCCATATGAATCATTACCTAGAATGGTTATGATGACATATAAAATACCTGATAGTATAAGTCAAATTGCTTTGCAAGGTGAATTCAATGAATTTGATTTGAATGTATTCTTTCAAGCTGAAGGAAAAGGTAAAGATGCAAAATTTATATATAAAAATGAAGTTCAAAAATGGTTAGATTTAATTAGAGGTTCGTTTTTACCATCCAATATAGATGACTTAAAATTGGGACAAGATAAAAGACCACCAATGCCATATTCTGATGCTAGATTATTAAATATTTTAACACATACATTATGGTTTTTACCAAATGTTTCATCATGTGATGCAATGGAAAACTTACTTAATGAAAGACAAAATACTTTTTATCATGATTATAAGATAATTAATTGTAGTGGTGCAAAAGCTGGTATTGGCTTAGATGCTTTAAAACCTGTTAGACTTGGAATGGATGACCCATTAAAAACTAAAACAATTACATTATCTTGTGGAAAGTTGACAACAGGGGTAACTGTAAAACCTTGGACAGGCGTATTTATGTTAAGAAACTTAAAAAGTCCCGAATCATATTTTCAAACAGCTTTTAGAGCTCAATCACCATGGGAAATTACAAATTTATCATATACAGGTATAAATAAACACGTTAATGATGAAACAATAGGTGGATGGGATACAGAAATAAGAAAGCAAGAATATGAAATTATGCTTTATAACCAACAAGAATCTATGAAGGAAAATGAAAATCCATTTGATAAAATAATAGAAATTAATAACAATAATATAGAATATCCTGTAGAAAAAGATGCTGAAAACAAGAAAGAATCTGAAGTTATAGAAGATGATGGTATATATAACAATACAATTGATGAGCAACTAGAAAAAATTAGTTCTGTTAAAATAGGTACATTAGTAATACATAAGAAGTTTGGAAAAGGACGAGTAATTTGGATAGATAAGAAGAGAACTCATATTAAGGTGAATTTTGGAGAGGGGGATAAACAATTCTTATTTCCTGATTCTATTATGAAAGGACATTTAAATATTATATAAAAAGTAAATAACAAATGAATATTGTTTTAATTATATAAAAAATGATTCTTGATTTCTCAAAATCACTTATCAAGTGCTCATAACCCGAAGGCGCGTAGTCCAGAGTCTTACCCCCGCAACCAAACTTATATCGTTACAGCTAACTAAGTTGTAGCGATTTTTTATTGCTTGGAAATTGGCTGCTATAATGCTGATAAATGACCTTCTTATGTCAAATTGGGAAGATTTTGGGAAACAAACATACTTCAAAACACTTAAAATTCAAATAAAATTCACAATTTAT
>CANRQH010000027.1 GCA_947632745.1 uncultured Clostridia bacterium
CAGATTATATCTGGATTTAAGCTTTTTATTTTTTCTATAAATTCAGGATTATTTCTTACTTTTATAGGTTGAAACACCTCTATATTTTTGCTTATTGCATATTCTTTTACAGGAGACCCAACCATTTTCATCCCTCTACCCTTAGGTTTGTCTGGATTTGTTACAACAGCTAGTATATTATGACCAGCTTCATATATCTCCTGTAATGACTCTTTTGCAAAATCTGGCGTTCCCATAAATATAATATTCATATTTAAATCTCATCCCTTTCTAAGGCATCAATTAGTTTAATAAAATATTTCATAATTATTTGCAAACATTTTTCACCTTAAAAAATAAAATTTTAATTAATCTTCATTAGGTGTAACATATTCTAAAGTTCCCGGTATAACAAGGTCTGTAAAAACAATACCATTTAAATGATCTACTTCATGGCATATTGCTTGAGCAAGTAGGTCTTTGGCTTTTAATTTTGTTTTTTTAGCTTGTCTATCATAAAATTCTACAACAACTTCTGTAGGTCTTACAACCTTTCCGAATTGATTTGGGAAACTTAAACATCCTTCCTCACATTCTTTAGAGCCTTTTGTTTTTAAAATTTCAGGATTTATTAAAACATATGGTCCATTACCGTCTTCTACATCTATTACTATTACTTTTTTAAGTATGCCCACTTGAACAGCAGCTAAACCAACTCCATTAAAGTTATGCATTGTCTCTATCATATCATCTATAAGACTTTGAATTTTTACTGCTGTTATATCATCTATATTTACATCTCTTGATTTTTTTCTTAAAATTTCATCTTCTTGCTCTCTAATTTGTCTAAGTGCCATTATTAATCTTCCTTTCTTTATATTAACATCTGTCTCAATTTGTAAAAATTATCTTTTAAGAATCGTCCTAAAATGTAATTTTCACATCATATTATTTGGATTTTTTGATATTGTAATTTGCGTATGTTTAATAGGCATTGTATACAGTTTTTGTAGGCATTTATTTAATATTATTGTTACATCTTCTGTTACGGTTCCTTTTGCTATTATTCTCCACCTTATTTTGTTTTGAATTTTGTCTATTGGTGCAGGTGTTGGAGGAAATATTGTTATTTCATATTTTTCAAGTGATTGTTTTAATAATTTAAATGTATAATCCCCTACATTTTTTATTTCTTTTTCATCTTCTCCTGTAAAGCCTACAAGTATTATATCGCAAAATGGCGGATATTTCAACTGTTTTCTTAGTTCAATTTCAGTTTTGTAAAATAAATCGTAATTTCCAGTTTTAGAATATTCTATTGGAAAGCTGTTTGGATTATATGTTTGAATTATTACTTTACCCGGTAATTTCTCTCTACCAGCTCGTCCTGCAACTTGAGTTAAAATTTGGTAAGTTCTTTCATTTGCTCTAAAATCATCTTGATTTAAAGAACCATCTGCTGCAATTACACCAACAAGTGTTACTTTAGGAAAATGGTGTCCTTTTACTACCATTTGTGTTCCAATTAAAATATCTATATTTTCTTCTTTGAATTTATTTAAAATTTTTTCATGCGAATTTTTTTTAGTTACTGTGTCTATATCCATTCTTATTGTTGTAGCTTCTGGAAATATCTTTTTTATCTCCTGCTCTAGCTTTTGCGTACCTGTTCCAAAATACCTTATTTTTGAGCTATTGCAATTTGGGCAAATTTTTACAGGTCTCTCTGTATGCCCACAATAGTGGCATTTTAATATATTTTGTGATATATGATATGTTAAACTTATGTTACAATTTGGGCATTTTAAAGTATAGCCACAATCTCTACACATAATAAAAGTTGAATACCCTCTTCTATTCAAAAATAAAATTGTTTGTTTTTTTTCTTTTATATTTTTTTCCATTTCTTTGTAAAGAGCCGTACTTATCATAGATTTATTTCCAGTTGCTAATTCGTATTTTAAATCAACTATTTCCACTTTTGGAAGCTTAGAATTGTTTGCTCTTTTGCTTAATGTAAGTTTTGTAATTTCTCCATTTTCTGTTCTAAAATATGTTCCCATATCTGGTGTTGCACTTCCTAACAGTAATGGAATATTTTTTTCTTTTGCTATTTTTTCGGCTATTTCTTTTGCATCATATCTTGGAGTTGACTCTGACCTATATGAACTATCATGTTCTTCATCAATTATTATTATTCCTAATTCTTGAACAGGAGCAAATATTGCAGACCTTGCACCTATTACAATTTTTGCTCTATTTTCTTTTATTTTGTTCCACTCATCGTGTCTTTCCCCAATTGATAATTTACTGTGTAAAACTGCAATTTGCTCTTTTCCAAATCTTCCAATAAATCTGTCTAACATTTGTGGAGTTAAAGATATTTCTGGAACTAATACTATTGCAGATTTATTTATTTTTAGCACTTTTTCTATTAATTGTAAATATACTTCTGTCTTTCCAGAGCCTGTTACTCCATATAATAAAAATTCTTCGAATTTTTCTTCTTTTATTGCATTTTTTACCTTTTCATATGCTTCTTGCTGATCTTCGTTTAATTGTAATTTACTATTTTCTTCTACTTTTTTGTTTATTAATGGATTTCTATCAATTTTTGTGTTTACTATTTTTAGTATTCCCTTTTTTACTAAAGAGTTAACTGTTGCTCTTGAAATGTCAGTTATTTGCTCTATTTCTGGTATTGTTAATCCTTGATTTTGTTTTAAAAATTCTATTAATTTTTTTTGTTTTTCTCCTTTTATTTCACTAAAATCTATCTCTTCATAATCTCTATTAAAATATACAAAATTTATTGTTCTGTCTAAAACTCTTTCATCTTTATTTTTGCTCCTTGTACCCGGTGTTAACATAAGCTTTATACATTCAGATACATTACAAAAATATTTTCTTGCCATCCATCTTGCAAGATTTATTTTTTCTTCTGGTAAATTTTCTTCTAAGCTCGCTATTTCTTTTACTTCATAGTCTGTTTGTTGTTTTATTTTTATAATATATCCTTGTTCTAAAGATTTTAAATTTCCAAATGGAACTAATACTCTACTTCCAATTTCTATAATATCTTCTAAATCTTCAGGAATTTTATAATCAAATTTTCTATTTAGTTTTTTTACTTTGCTATCTATTATTACTTCTGCTATCATGTAGGCTCCTTTCGTCTAAATAAAAACAGAACAATATTTTTTAGATATTGTTCTTTTTTACTTATTCTTCAGCTGGTGCATCTACTGGGCATGTTGCTTGACAACTTCCACAGCTAATGCACATTGTACTGTCTATTTCTGCTTTACCTGCTTCACCCATTTTTATGCATTCTACCGGGCAAGCTGATACGCATGCACCACAAGCAATACATTTTTCTGCATCGATTTTATATGCCATAGTTCTCGCCTCCTTTTTCGTCTTCTTTTTCCATTTGTTCTAGCTTTTCTAGCTCTTCTTTATGTATTTGCTCTTCTTCGTCAATTGCTTCTTTTTGGCTATCTTTTATAACTTTAATATTTTTCATTTCATATTTTTTATGATTATAATCTTCACCATTTTTAAATTTTACTTTTAGAGTTTCACTAAGAGTTTCAACAGCCTCTACTTCTCCCACTCCATCTGGAGTTTTTACTATTGCCCCCACATGTGGAAGTCTTGATAATTTTTCTTGGTAAACTTCATTTTCGTATTTTAAGCAACACATTAATCTTCCACAATTTCCTGAGATTTTTGATGGATTTAATGATAAGCTTTGGTCTTTTGCCATTTTTATTGAAACTGTTTCAAAGTCACTTAAAAATGAACAACAGCAAAGTTGTCTACCACATACTCCATTTCCGCCTAGACGTTTAATTTCGTCTCTTACACCAATTTGTCTAAGTTCTATTCTCGTTCTATATACTGCTGCTAAATCCTTTACAAGCTCACGGAAGTCAATTCTTCCATCTGCTGTAAAATAAAATAGGATTTTTGAATTATCAAATTTGAATTCTACATCGGTTAAGTTCATTTCCAATTTGTATTCTTTTATTTTTTTATTACAATATTCAAAGGCTTCCTTTTCTTTCTTTTTGCATTCTTCATAATGTTTTAAATCTTTTTCGTTTGCAATTCGTATAACCTTTTTTAATTCTTTAGGTATTTTGTCTTCATCTAAGCTTCTATTTGGAATTGCAACTTTACCAATTTCGTTACCTTCTTCAGTATCTACTATTACAAATTGGTCTTTTTTTAAAATTAAATATTGTGGATTAAAAAAATATATTTTGCCTAACCTTCTAAATCTTACTCCAACTATATTTTTCAATGTATTTCCTCCCATATAGTCATAATCATATTATCTATTGTCATATTATAATTGCTATTTGCTTTTAATCGTTTTTTTGCCTCTTCTACAACATTTATTAAGTTTAAATATTTTATATTTTCTTTCGCTTTTTTAAATAAAATAATGTTTATATAATCTAATATATCTTGTTTGTCTTCTTGAGATTTATAGATTACGTCTGCAGTTTTTAAAGTTTCAATTAAATCCATTTTTTCTATATCATTTATAATTTTATCTATTGAATTATATAACTCTTGCTTATCTTTTAAAGTTTCTAACTTTCCTATACTACCACTTGAAGCATCTATAATACTTTTTGAAATATCATCCATATTATATTTATCTTTTAGATAATTTTCAAGTTGCTCATTTTTTATGTCTTCAAATTTTATTATTGTACACCTAGATTTTATAGTACTTAAAAAGTTTGATTCATTTGAACCTATAAGAATAATTACAACATACTCTGGTGGCTCTTCTAAAGTTTTTAATAAACAGTTGCCGGGCTTCTCTTGTCATTAAATCTGCATCATCTATTATAAAAACTTTTTTGTTTGATATAATAGGTTTTTCTGCCACTTTTTTTTGCATTTCCCTTATTTGCTCTATTTTTATAGAACTTCCATCTGGCACTATTTCTTGAAAATCCGGATTATTATTTGAGTCAAACTCTATACATGATTTACATTTTGAACAATATTTGTCCTCATCTAAACATAAAATCATTTTTGCAACTTCTCTTGCAATTAGCTTTTTTCCAATACCCGCTTTTCCAAGAAACAAATAGCTGTGTGAATATTTGTTTAATTTTATAGAATTTATTAGTTCACTTTTTATTTTATTATTTCCTATAATTTTCTCAAACAAATCATTCACTCCTATTTATTATTTTAAAAACTATTTATATTTTAAAATCTATTTATATTTTAAAATGTATTTATATTTTTAAATCTATTTATCTATTTTTCCAAATAAGTTTAATGGCCATATTCTAATCCAAACTTTGCTTTCTATACGATCTAGCGGTATGCACCCAAAGCATCTACTATCTGTACTTTGAGATCTATTGTCTCCCATAACAAATACTGAATCTTCTGGCACTACTACATCTATACAATAGCCTTTACCATTATCTGTCATAACACCTGGCTGAAGATAAGGTTCTTCAATTTCTACATCATCTACAAATACCTTTCCATCTTGTATTACCACATGTTCTTTTGGTAGTCCTATAACTCTTTTTATATAACTTGTTTTATTTATTTCTAACACATAGTATGTAAATTTTCCCCACCATCCTGTAGGGTCTTTTTCATATCTAGCTAGCACATTTTCTTGCATTTCAGTTTTACTAAGCTCTGTTGTTGTTGGTGCTTCAAAAGTTATAATATCTCCTTTTTCCGGCATCTTGTTAGTTGTTCTTCCCCATCTGTTTAACCAAAGTCTTTGGTTTTCTTTAAGAGTTGGAAACATTGATGGTTGTTTAACAATTGTTGGTGTTCCTATATAATATCTAAATAATATTGCTATTACTAACGCAATTACTATACATATTATCCATTCTATAATGTCTTTTATTTTGCTTATTTTTTCTTCTTCCAACTTTTTGTCCTCCAATATTTTGAAATTGTACTCTTTTGATTAAAATTTTATCCTATAACTTTATCTATAGCTGGTACTACTTGTTTTTTTCTAGACACCAAGCCAGATATAAATGCTGTATTTTCTTCTAATTTTGTATTAAATGCTTTTTCTGCTATATCTTGTTTTCCTAAAACTATAATTTGAGAATTGTTTTCTATTATATCTGTAATCATAAATACAAATAAATCAAGATTGTTTTCTTTAATATATTGGTTTATAGCTTCTTCTATAGCTTCTTTGTCTTTTAAAACATCTTCTATTGAAACTGTATTTATTTGTGCTACTTGATATTTTACACCATTTGTTAAAAATGGCTTAGAATCTATATTTATTAATTCCATTGGTGAATATTCACTTAAATCTGCACCTGCTCTTAACATTCCTAAACCATAATGGTTTAAATCTACCTCAGCAATTTCTGCTAATTCCTCTGCTGCTTCTCTATCTTTGTCTGTAGTTGTTGGAGATTTTAGTAAAAGCGTATCTGAAATAATTGCACTTAGCATTAATCCTGCTGTTACTTTATCCATTCTTATTCCACTAACTTTGCACATTTCTCTTAAGATAGTAGCTGTTGCTCCTACTGGCATTGCTAAGAAAAATATTGGTTCATTTGTTGCAAAATTTGCAATTTTGTGGTGGTCAACAACTCTAATTACTTTAGCGTTTTCTATACCTTCTACACTTTGAGAAAATTCGTTGTGGTCAACTAGCATTACTTCTCTGCCTTCTTCAACTTTTTCTAAAAATTCAGGTGGTTTAACTCCAAAATAGTCTAAAACATATTTTGTTTCTTTGTTTATTTCGCCTAATCTGTATGCTTTTGCATTTTTTACTCCCATTGTTTTTTCTATTGCTTCTAAAACTAATGCTGATAAAATTGAATCTGTATCTGGATTTTTGTGTCCGAAAATGTATATTTCTTTCATTTTTCTTCTTCCTTTCTCAAATATATTTTTTTATATTATATCATATTTTTTTTTATTTTCAATAATAAAAATATATTTATATATAAATTTTTCGCCATTTATATCTTTTGTTTATTATATTTTTATATTAAATTTTAATTTTTCTGCTTAATTTATATTTCACAATCCCTTAAGCTTTGAATAATTGCTTCTTTGTCCATTTTTTGTCCAATAAATACAAGCTTTGTCATTCTGTCTCCTACTTCTTCATCCCAACCTTTTAAAATATCTGGATTTTGTTTTATCATTTGGTCTAATTCTTCTTTTGGAGCAGTTGCAAGCCAGTATCCCGCTTCTGAAAGACTCATTTGTCTGCCTGCTTGTTCAAACAAATAACTCATTTCGTCATCACTTGAGAACCAAACTAATCCTTTAGTTCTTATAATATTTCTTGGCATATTATTTGCAAATTCTTGGAATTTTGCTTCATTCATTGGCTTTCTTGAAGAATATACAAAAGTTCCAATCCCATATTCTTCTGCTTCTCCTTCATCGTGATGGTGGTGATGATGATGTTCGTGATGAGCGTGTTCCTCATTGTGTTCATCTTCATGCTCGTGCTCCTCATGGTCATCTTCGTGCTCATGATGTTCATGCTCTTCATGGTCAAAATCTTCATTATCGTCACTTTCTAATTCTTTTATCCACCCTGCAGAACTAGAAACCTTTTCAAAGTCAAAATTATTTGTATCAATAATTTCTTTTACTGGAACTTTTCCATAATTTGTTTCTATAACTTTAGCTGTTGGTTGAAGTTCTTTTATTATTGCTTTTACTTTATTTAACTCATCTTTTTCTACTTCATCAACTTTATTTAAAATTATTGTATTACAGAATTCTATTTGTTGTATTAAAAGATTTTCTATATCTTCTTCTTCTATATCGTCTTTTATCAAATCATCTCCAGAATCAAATTCAGTTGCTAATCTTAATGCATCTACTACTGTTACAACATTGTCTAATCTACAAATTTTTGGTAAACCATATGAAGCAGTTGATTCTTCTAATGCAGTTATAGTTTGTGCAATAGGTAGTGGTTCACATATTCCGCTTGCTTCTATTAAAATATAATCAAATTGTTTTGTTTTTATTATATCTATTATTTGATTCATTAAATCTTGCTTTAATGTACAACAAATACAACCATTTGAAAGTGGTACAACATTACCCTTGTCCTCTTCTTTTATAAATCCTCCATCTTTTATTAATTTTTCATCTATGTTTACCTCTCCTATGTCATTTACAATTACAGCTACTTTGTATCCTTCTTGATTATTTAATACATGGTTTAATAGTGTTGTTTTTCCTGCTCCTAAATATCCTGTTAGTACTGTAATTGGTATTACTTTATGTTCCATTTTTACGCTTACTTCCTTTCTTTTATTTTACTATTTTGTAGCATCATACACTACTCTTCCGCCAACTATAGTGTACATCACTTTACCTTTTAATTTTTCATCTATAAATGGTGAATTTTTTGCTTTAGAAACTACCATATCTTTTGTATAAATATATTCTTTATTTGGATCAAATATTGTTAAATCAGCATCAAAGCCCTCTTCTATTGCACCTTTTTTGTCCAATTTTAATAGTTTAGCAGGATTATATGATGTAACTCTTACTAAATCATCATATGTTAAAGCTCCAGTATCTATTAAATTCATAATTTCACAAGGTAAAGCTGTTTCAAAACCTATTATTCCATTTGGAGCAGTAGCTAATCCCTTTGCCTTTTCTTCTTCAGCATGTGGTGCATGGTCTGTTATTATTGCATCTATTGTTCCTTCTTTTAAGCCTTCTATTATTGCAAGCCTATCTTTTTCTTCTCTTAAAGGTGGGTTCATTTTAGCATTTACACCTTTTTTAAGTACTTCTTCTACTGTAAGTGAAAAATAATGTGGACATGTTTCGCATGTAACATTTACTCCTCTTTTTTTAGCATCTCTTATCATATTTTTAGAAGTTCTTGTGCTTATGTGACAAATGTGTGCATGTATATTATTTGTTTCTGCTAAAACAATATCACGAGCTGCCATTATTTCTTCTGCTTCTGGCAATACTCCCTCTACTCCAAGTTCATCTGCTATTTTTCCTGCATTTATTGCACCTTTTGCAACTGATTTTTCTTCACAATGTGCTGATGTAAAAGAACCTACTTCATTTGCTTTTATCATTCCTTCTCTCATTACTTTTGAATTTACAACTGGAATTCCATCATCTGAAAATGCTATTGCACCATCTTTTTTCATTTCTTCGAAATTAACTAATTCTTCTCCTTTTTCTCCTTTTGTAATTGAAGAAAATGGAAGTATGTTACATAAATTAACTCGTTTTGCTTTTTCGATTATTGATTTTAAAACTTCTGGATTATCTGGAACAGGGTTTGTATTTGGCATTGGGCAAATTGTTGTAAATCCTCCTGCAACTGCACTTTTAGCTCCTGTTTCTATTGTTTCTTTATGTTCAAATCCTGGTTCTCTTAAGTGACAATGCATATCTATCATTCCAGGAATTATTGTAAGTCCATTGCAATCTATTATTTTGTCTGCTTCATCTTGTATTTCATTTTGCACTTTTGAAATTTTTTCGTTTTCTATTAAAATGTCCATTTTTCCATCTAGTCTATTTTTGTGATCAACTACTCTTGCATTTTTTAACAATATTTTCATATTTTTCACTTTCCTTTCTTTTAAAGTTACAAATAAAATTTATTTTTACTTTTGATTTCATTTATTTGTAACTTAGAAAATTTTTCTAAACCTTACTAATTATACCTTTTTTTTGGATTTAATGCAAGACAATATTCAAGTTTTCTTGACTTTATTAATATTTTATAATATTATTTAATATAATATAAAGAGATAAATTAATTACAAATTAAAAATCTGTCAAAAAAGGACGTCCCCATTGACAGATTTCAGGAAGGATTGAATAAAGCATGCAAAAGAAAAAA
This sequence comes from uncultured Clostridia bacterium, assembly GCA_947632745.1. Taxonomy (GTDB): domain Bacteria; phylum Bacillota; class Clostridia; order TANB77; family CAG-508; genus CAG-269. The sequence goes on from CANRQH010000027.1 coordinate 9,875, forward strand.
ATTATTTTTTATATTTTATTTGTTTTGTTATTAATAATATTATTTTTTTTAAGTTATCTATCTATAAAACAATTAACTTCAAAAAGTTTAGCTAAGAGAAGTGTTCAAAATATTTTAAAAAATGATATTTCTTCTCCATTTTCTATAGATAAAATTGTATATTTTAGTAGTGCAAATTGCAATAGTAATATAAATCAAAATTCATCTTTTACAATATCTAATTTATATCAATATACTGATATTGCAATTTTCATAAATAATAATGCCGAGCGGAGAGTTTACTGCTGAAAATACTTTAAAAAAGGTAACTATATCAGATATTAACTATACTTTATCTCCATCTACTGGCACTCCAAATTTGTATTTTAAAAACATAAATAATTTTGCAACAAGTAACTATGAAGAAAATAACAAAATAGAAAACTCAATAGATTTTGAAACATCCTCTGAAGATGAAATAGACTATTCTACCCCAACACTTTATAATAACTGTGCAAATCCCATAACTTTGAGCTATGTAAATTCTAATATTAAGGAAAATTATACATTAACAGATACTATATCAAATCTTTCTTATGATGGAAGTTTGTTAAAAGCTTGTAGTGTTACTTTAAACTCTATTTCATGCAAGTTAAGTTTTGTAATTACAATTATAAATAATTTAGATGAAACTTATTCTTGCCCATTGACTTTGACTATTCCTCTATCTACTGAGAGTTCAACTATTTATGATGGAAGTCTTACTTTAAATGAAGTTACTAATTTTAATTTTATAAAGACTTGAGCGAAAAATTTAAAGTTCGCAAAACTAAAAAAGGTAAGAATAAAATCTTACCTTTTTTTAAAATTCTTTGAGTGATGCTTTTTTCCTTAAGTCCCCAAAAGCATCATTTTACAACTTCGACAAAAATGTTTAGTTTTTCGCCATTTATTGGTGTTTCTATATAATCTTTATTTGGTTCATTGTAGAAAATATTTAGTGTTAAAGTATCATGTTTTATTGTGTCTTCAAATTTTTTAACTATTTTTTCTAACATTTCATTTCCTGAAACATATAGATTAATGTTATCCATTACTTCAAATCCATTATCTTTTCTCATGTTCTGAACTTTAGATAATATTTCTCTTAAGAAACCTTCTTCTTTAAGTTCTGGAGTAATTGTTGTTTCTATTACTACACCCATTTCTCCTGTTCCACTAAATGCGAAGCCTTCTCTACCTTGCATTGTAATTAGTAAATTTTCTTGAGATAATGGAATTTGTGTCTCTCCAATTTCAATATATTCTATAGCTCCCGCTTGAATTTTGCTTGCAAGTTCCATTTGGTCGTAGCTTGCTATTTTTTCTTTTATTTGAGGAATTAATTTTCCATATTCTCTTCCAAGTACTGGTAAGTTTGGTTTTATTTCAAAACTTACATAGTCTTTCATATCTGCACCAAGTATTACTTTTTTAACATTTAATTCTTCTTTTACAATGTCACTATAATACTCTGGAAGTGTTTTTACTGATATTAACATTTCAGATAATGGTTGACGATTTTTGATGTTTACTGAATTTCTTGCACTTCTTCCAAGTTTTACTATAGTGTATGCTAAATCCATTTCTTGTTCTAGTTTTTTGTCAATTTTGCTTTCATCAACCTCTGGCCATTTGCATAAATGTACACTTTCTTCTGCTTTTTTATCTAGTCCTACTACTAAATTTTGATAAATTTCTTCTGTCATAAATGGTACAAATGGTGCTGAAACCTTAGCAAGTTTTACTAGAACTTCATAAAGTGTTACATATGCTCCAATTTTATCTTGTGTTAAATCTGTTCCCCAGAATCTTTCACGATTTCTTCTTACATACCAATTTGATAAACTGTCTGTAAATTCTTCTATTTGAATAGCACTTGATGTAATATCGTATTTGTCAAGCTTTTCGTCTACTTCTTTTATTAATGTATTTAATTTAGAAATTATCCATTTATCCATTATATTGTCAGATTTAAAATTTTTGTAATCTAATGGATTAAATTTATCAATTTCTGCATATAAAACATAGAATGAATATACATTCCATAGTGTTGCTAAAAATCCTCTTTGAGTTTCTTGTACATTTTCTAAAGAAAGTCTTGTTGGAAGCCATGGTGCTGAACATGTATAAAAATGCCAACGAGTTGCATCTGCTCCTACTGTATTTAAAAGTTCAAATGGGTCAACTCCGTTTTTCTTTGATTTAGACATTTTTTGACCTTTTCCATCTAATACATGCCCTAGAACTATACAGTTTTCAAATGGTGTTCTTCCAAATAAAGCTGTTCCAAGAGCTGTTAAAGTATAGAACCATCCCCTTGTTTGGTCAATTGCTTCAGATATAAATCCTGCTGGGAATTGATTTTCAAATTCTTCTTTGTTTTCAAATGGATAGTGATGTTGTGCATATGGCATTGAACCAGAATCAAACCAACAGTCTATAACTTCCTTAAATCTTGTCATTTTTTTGCCACATTCAGGACATTTTAAATATACATTATCTATATATGGTTTGTGTAATTCAATATCATCTGGCACATCTATTCCTTTTTCTTTTAACTCTTTAATTGAACCTATACATTCTAAATGACCACATTCACATTTCCATACTGGAAGTGGTGTTCCCCAATATCTATCTCTTGAAATTGCCCAATCTATAACGTTTTCTAGGAATTTTCCAAATCTTCCTGTACGAATTGTATCTGGATACCAATTTACTTTGTTGTTATTTTCAACTAATTCGTCTCTTAAGCTTGTCATTTTAACAAACCAGCTCTCTTTTGGGTAATAAAGAAGTGGTGTGTCACATCTCCAACAATGTGGATATGAGTGAAGATGTTTTTCTTTACTAAATAATTTATTTTCTTTTTCTAACCATTTGCAAATATCTTCATTGCAGTCTCTTACAAATCTGCCTTTCCATGGTTCAACTTCATCTACAAATTTTCCTGATTTATCTACCATGTTTACAAAAGTTATTCCATTTTGTTTTGAAACAAAGTCGTCATCTACACCATAAGCAGGTGCAATGTGGACAATTCCAGTACCATCTTCTAAATTAACATAGTCCCCATGAATAACAACAAAAGCTTTTCCTTCTACTTTTGCAAAAGGTATTAATTGCTCATATTCAATTCCAAGTAAGTCTTCTCCCTTATACTCTTTAACAACTTCATATTCTTTATCTTTTAATACAGTAGATAATAAATCTGTTGCTAAAATATAATTTTCAAATTTAGGTTCATCCTCTGTTCCAACATTTACCTTAACTTCACTATATGAATATGCTTTATTTACGCAAAGTGCTAAGTTTGATGGAAGTGTCCAAGGTGTTGTTGTCCAAGCTAAAAAGTATGTGTTTTCTTTATCTTTTATTTTAAATTTTGCAACACAAGTTAAATCTTTTACATCTTTATAACCGCTGAGCAACCTCATGTGAAGAAAGTGCTGTTCCACATCTTGGGCAATATGGCATTACTTTGTGACCTTCATATAATAATCCTTTTTTCCATAATTCTTTTAAAGCCCACCATACAGATTCTATATATTCATTTTTGTATGTTATATATGGATTATCCATATCAACCCAAAATGCAATTTTATCAGTCATTTTCTGCCATACATCAACATATTCGAAAACACTGTCTTTACATTGTTTAACAAATTTTTCTACACCATAGTCCTCAATTTGGTCTTTACCAGAAATTCCAAGTTTTTTCTCTATTTCAAGCTCAACAGGAAGCCCTTGTGTATCCCATCCAGCTTTACGTGGTACGTAATATCCTTTCATAACTTTATATCTAGGGATAATGTCCTTCATAACTCTTGTTTCAACATGCCCAACATGTGGCATTCCATTTGCTGTTGGAGGTCCATCATAAAAGACAAAATATCTTTTTCCTTTATTTTTGTCTAAATTTTTCTTAATAATATTTTTTTCTTTCCATAGTTTTGCTACATCTTCCTCCATTCCAACATAGCCATTTTTAAGTTCTACTTTCTTATACATATAAATTCCTCCCTTTCTCGCATAACATTTTTATTTT
>CANRQH010000028.1 GCA_947632745.1 uncultured Clostridia bacterium
AGACTTTACCAGATGGGATTCTCACCCATTATATATTAAATGCCGAACAGGCGCACTGTGTGTGTACAGCCTCAAGGTTTTCCGCTTGTACTGATTTTAAAAATTCTATTTGTTCTACTTTTTGTTTATTTGTCATTTGTTTTCCTCCAATTATTTTTATTTTCGTTTTTATATTATTATAAAATTTACTTTTTGTCAATTTATTATTGAAACTTTTTCTAATAAATTGTTCCCTTATCTTCTTGATACTTTTGCATTGTTTTTATGCACTCATCTCTATCTATTTGCTTAAGATTTATCATATTATTATTACCTTTTATAAATTCATAAATATCATTATCTCTAAACCCAATATCTGCAGCATCGTTTTTGGTACATCCAAAATATACCTCCTTAATATTTGCCCAAATTATAGCAGACAAACACATAGGACATGGTTCACATGAAGTATATAAAATACATTTAGATAAATCGTTAGTATTTAACGCTTTACAAGCTTCACGAATTGCAACAATTTCGGCATGAGCTGTTGGATCTTTATTTATTAAAACTTTATTATTTCCATTTGCAATAATTTTTCCTTCTTTATTAACTATTACCGCTCCAAATGGTCCTCCCTCTTTATTTGCTATTCCTTTATCTGCATTTTCTTTTGCTTTTTTCATATATTCATTCATAATACTTCCCCTCCCTTTTTATATTCTATCATAAATTATTGAATTTTTGCAATAAAAAAAGATGAATTTGTATTTATTTTACAATTCATCTTTTTTAATTTTAATCGTTTGTTTCAACTTCTTTTAAAATTACATCATGAGCACTTCCCTCTTTTATACTAACATTTGATACCATTGTTAAGCGTGCTTTCTCATGAAATTCTGGTAATGTTATAGAGCCACAGTTACACATTGTAGATTTAATTTTGCTAACTGTAATAGCTAGGTTTTCTTTTAATTGTCCTGCATATGGAATAAATGCATCAACACCTTCTTCAAAAGATAATTTCTTTTCTCCTCCCATATCATATCTTTGCCAGTTTCTAGCTCTATTTGTGCCTTCTCCCCAGTACTCTTTTAAAAATGTTCCATTTCTTTTTATTTTACGGCTTGGACTTTCATCAAATCTTGCAAAATATCTTCCCATCATTACAAAGTCTGCTCCCATTGCTAATGCTAAAGTAATATGATAATCATGTACAATTCCACCATCTGAACAAATTGGAATATATATACCTGTTCTTTCTAAATATTCGTCTCTTGCTTCTACTACATCCATTAACGCACTTGCTTGTCCACGTCCAATTCCTTTTGTTTCACGTGTTGTACATATTGAGCCTCCACCAACACCAACTTTTATAAAATCTGCTCCAGCTTCTGCTAAGTAATAGAATCCTTCTTTATCTACAACATTTCCGGCTCCAATTTTTACGTCATCCCCATAGTGTTTACGAACCCATTCTATTGTATTTTTTTGCCATACTGAATATCCATCTGATGAATCCATACATAATATGTCTGCTCCTGCTTCAATTAATGCTGGAATTCTTTGTTCATAATCTCTTGTGTTTATACCTGCTCCAACAACATACCTTTTTTTATCATCTAATAATGAATTAGGATTATTTTTATCATTTTCATAGTCTTTTCTAAATACTAAATTTTTTAGATTTCCTTCTTCTGTTAGTATTGGTAAACAACTTATTTTGTTTTCCCAAATAATGTCGTTTGCTTCTGATAAGGTAATTCCAACTTTAGCACTAACTACTTTTTCTTTTGGAACCATGTATTTGTCTACTGTTTCGCTTAAATCTACTCTTGAAATTCTATAGTCTTTATCTGTAACAAGTCCTAAAAATTTTCCGTTTGTAGTTCCATCATCTGTTACCATTACTGTTGAGTGCCCTGTTTGTTCTATTAGTTCTAATAATTCTTTTATTGTAGTTTTAGGTGTTACATTTGAATCACTTTTTATAAATCCTGCTTTGTGCTTTTTTACTCCTCTAACCATTTCAGCTTGTGATTCAATTTCTTGTGAGCCATAAATAAAAGCACATCCTCCTTCTCTTGCTAAGGCAATTCCCATTCTTTTTCCAGAAACAGCTTTCATTATAGCTGAAACCATAGGAACATTTGCCTCATATTTTGGAGTTTCTCCTTTTTTAAATTTTACAAGTGGTGTTTTTAGTGATACTTTACTTGGTATACATCTTTCGTCAGTTAAATTAGGTAATAATAAAAATTCGTTAAAAGTTCTTGAAATATCTGATAAAATTTTTGCCATATTCTTTTCTCCTTTTCTTTAAAATTTAATTATTTCTTTTTAGTACAATAACATCTCTTTATAAGTTATTTAGTATTATATTATAAATTGTTATGCTAAGTCAACTAATTTTTCTATTTTTTCTATATATTCGTCATTATTTTCATTAATGTTATACATTTGTATTTATGTGAATACAATTTATATCAAAATTTTCTTTTATATATTTCATTTTTTCTTTATCTGTAGATAGCTTTAAATCTAATTTAACACCATCTGCTTTTATATTTTCTATATATCTGCATATTTTTTGAACATTTATTATATCACTATATTCTGATATAATTATTTTTATATTACTATATCTTCTTTTAACATAATTAAAAAGGAAGTTATTTGTAATTGTAATATAGTCTATATTATATTGAAAAAGTTTATCTAAAATTTCAAAAATTTCTTTTCCTATTTTGGTAAATTCTTTATTTCCAAAACAATATGTATCTAACATTATGTTTATTTTATAATTTTTTTTCTTAAACTCTATAATTTTATTAATACTTTCTTCAATATCTAAATACATTGATTCATTTATATTCATTGAAGGTAATTGCTTAATATACATATTTAAAACTATGTTATTTTCATTATTCAAATTAGAAGTTAATTCATCTAATTTATTTATAAAACTATGATTTGGGATAAAATCAATAAAATAATTCATAACAACATCCATTCCTTTCTTGTTTTTATACGGTAAATTTAATCATTTTCTTCTTTAACTATATCTATAATTTTTTCTTTTATAAAGTCTAAATTATATGCAACATTGTCTGCATTTTCTTTAGAAACTGTTACTGCTTTTTTTGCTATTTCTTCACAGTACCTACAATTATCACATTTTATGTTTCTACAATCTACCCTGTTTTTAACAAAATGTTCTAAAAAGTGTTCTTTTTCTAATATTGTGTTATCTATATATGGTTTTAAATCCCAATATTTTCTTAAATTTTGTATATTATCACTCTTTATATCTTTTTCTGTTATTTTAGGTGTTTTTTCTACATCTTTTTCAAATGTATCAAATGAACATAATATATCACTAAGGTTTCCTGGATAAGATTCATTAATATAAGCTTCTATAGCATTAATTAGCCATTTGGTTTCTTTTAATCTGTCTATTATTTTTAATTTTGTAAATCCAATATCTTCATAGTAATGTACGTCTTCTGGTCTTATCCACATACCTTTTATCATTTCATTTGGATCTTGTGCTGCTCTTTGTTTGCAATTAAAGCGACAATAACTAAAATATTTTAGAGGATTATTATATGTGTTTTGAGAGTCATGCCCTTCTAATTGAAAATGGTATGTTGCCCAAGGGCAATTAAATATGTACCCATCATTTGCAATTAGTTGAAACCCAATTTTACTATTTTTCTTAATTCTTTCTAGTTCAGGGAAATTTCTATATATGTTGTAATCAAGCGTTATTTCATTATAAAGCAATTAAAAGAAGAAGTGATTAACTTCTTCTTTTGTATTTTATTTTTTTATTTTTATGATTTCACTTAATTTTGTAAAATCATCTATAACAGAAGTTGGATTTGCATTTATTAAATTTTCTGTTTTATCATATCCATATGTAACTGCTACTGTATCTATTCCAGCATTTTTTCCTGTAATTATATCGCTTTTGCTGTCTCCAACAATTACAGCGTCTTCTTTGGATATTTTTAACTTATCCATTATATAGTTTACTATTTCAGGGTCAGGTTTATGCTTAAAATTGCTTTCTTCTGTACCTAAAACATAGTCAAATCCTTCTAAATTAAAAGCTGATACCATTTTGTCTAGTATTCTTTTTGGCTTGCTTGAAGCAACAGCCATATAAAATCCATCTTTTTTGAATTTATCTATAGTTTCTTTTACACCTTCAAAAAGCACTGTTGCATCGGCAAAATGCTCTTCGTCTATATAGTATTTTTTGTATGCTTTTTCATATTCTGCTGATAAATGCTTTTTTTCATCTGGTAATACTTTTTCAAACATAGCTCCTAAAGGCATTCCTGCTAATGTTTGAAATTGCTCCTTTGTTATTTCAAATCCTGCCATTGTTTTTAAAGTGTGATTAAATGATACATATACATCTCTTTCGCTATCCCATACTGTTCCATCTACATCAAATATTATAAGTTTTTTTTCCATAATAACTCAATTCCTTTCTCACTTTGTCCACAAGACACATTGATTACAAAAATGTAATTGATTTTTTACCTTTGTTTCTAATTCGACATTATTTTATCATTAATATCTAACTTATGTCAACTGTTTTTTGTTTTTAATTCATAAATTTTTCGTCAATTCAATTTAGCAAAAAAATTTTTTTAAAAATTTTTTTATTCTTGTAAAAATATTTTCTTTATATTGTATTAAATCTTTTTGTTCTATTTTACTTTCTTGTTTTATTGCATTTTTCTCTTTATTTTCAAATAATTTATCATAACTATATTTCTCATTTAAATCATTTTGATATTTATTTTCGTTTTGCATTAATGTTTGTTTTATTTTTTCTCTTTCAGATGATGTTTCACACCAATAATTATAATGTAAGACAGAAATATATGTTAATGCTTCTTTGCTTATATTCTGTTTTGAAAGTGGAATATCATATCTATATTTTGGCAAATAATTTTCATCTCTTTTTTCAGTTATTTGAAAAAAAAGTTTTGATGGAATTTTATCCATGTAGTCTTTTCCCATCATGTTTAATACTGCATAAATTTCCGAATAATTTTTACAACTAATTTGCATTTATTTCCACCTCACTTTTTTCTTTGTCTTTATTTTCTAATTTTATTGAAGTTGAAACTTGATTAAAATTACTTAGGTTAATTTCTTTTTCTTTATATGACTTATTTAAATTTGCATTTTTCATCGCCTTTTCATATTCGTCTATTTTTTCTTCATATTTAGCCATAATATTTTTCCAATCATATACATCTTTATCCTTTGCTTCTGTATATTTTTTTATTTCGGTTACTGCAATTTTTTTCATTGCTTTTATGCTTTCATAATATTCTTTTGGGTTCTCTATTTTAAATGTGTTAATTTTAGCTTCAATTTTGTTTAATATATCTTCTCTTTGCTCTGGTGTAAAATACTTTTCTTTTAGAGTTTCTTCACTAAAAGAATTACCTGTATAGTTATTTTGAAATTTTGTAATAATTTCAGTTAAACTTTGTGATAAATTTATTTTTTTCTCATTAGATTCTTTAAAATTCAAGAAATTTTCTAACTTCTCTTGAAGTTTCTCAGTTTCACTTATTAAAAATCTTTCTCTATTTATAACTACAATTGGAACTCCTATATCACTTGCTGCTTTTTTTGTCATTCGCCATTTTTCATTATCTTTTTTGTCTTTTCCTTCCTCTAACCATATAATACATTCTGGCGTTCTTTTTTGTAATTTTTCTTTTTTTTCATCATAATTTAATCTTTCAAATGTAAATTCATTATGTCCATGTCTTGTAGAAGCAATCATTTCCTGTGGTAGCATAAATTTAGCTGGTAATCCTGTTTCACCATTAATTGCATCAAAATTTTTATTAGCTTCATTTGAATACATATCATATGGTGCTTGCAATAACATTCCATTTGTATTTAAATATCCGTAAATTACACCCTTAGGTCTTGCTACTGCAATAGAATCTTGTCCTATAAATGATTCACAATTTCCATGATAATCTATGTTTGGAGTATTAATAGCTTCCATAAAATTTTCAGGTTCTACCCATAATGTATATGCTCCTTCTGAACGCACAAACATATTAAAATTGTCTTTTATTTCATATACTGATATTTCTTTTTTATTTCCATCTTTATCTATATAATATTCTTTTTTATCTAATAAATCTTCTTCTTTTAGTTTATACATACTCTCTTGATAGATTTCACTATATTTTTTGTTTAATTGTGCTTGTGCTTTACATATGTTCATATTTTGCCAAATATATGAACCTTTAAGTACTTCCTCTCTATGTTTTTCAAAAAAATTTATTGAATTTTTTTCAGCATTTTCTATATTAAAAAATTGCTTAATTAAATTTAGATATTCTTGTATGTCTTTTTCTGATTGATTATTATTTATACCATTTCCATATCTTTTTATCAAAAATGAAGCATCATCTACACTAATTCCCAAAAATAGTTGAAAAAGAGCTTCTCTTATATTTCTTTTTTCTTCATCGTTATCCCCTTGTTTGTATTCTTTTCCCTCTAGGATTTTCATGCATTTTTTTCTTTTTATATCATTAAAATTTATTACATCTTGCGAATTTTTTATTTCAAAAAATTTTCTTATTTTGTCTGTGTCTCTATTTATCAAAAATGCCATTATTGAGTCTATTCCATCACTCTTTAAATTGCTATTATCTATATTATCTATTATATCTTTATTTTTTTCAAAATTTTCTAATAATAAATTTAATGTCATTATCATATCATTATTATTTTTACAAGCATATTTCATTATCTCTTTTCTTACTGGATTTTTTACACTTTGTAAAAATTTTTCTTGTGTATCCTCATAATTAGATATTTGTGCAACAGTATAAATAGAATAATAATCTACTATTTCTGGATTTAGCATTTCTAATTTAATTTTATTTTTTACAGTCTCATTAATTTTTTCTATTTTTTTGTAATTTTCTATTATTTTGTTTACATCTTTAACATTTGGATATATAACCTTAAAAACTTTTTCCAAAATTCCATCATTCAATTTTTCTTCAGTAGATTTCCTCCACACTTCTTCTATTACCTGCACATTTTCTTTATTTACTTCTATCATTCTATCTATATAATTTTTTCTTTCCTCTTGGGGTATACGTTCCCATAATTCGATTGCTCCATCTTTGTGCATTTCCATTGTTTCAAATAATAAATCAATATTTGGTAAACTAAACCCCCACTCACAACTATTCCATGCTTTTAAATATTCATCAGGGTATTTTTTTAATAAATTCATAAAAACATTTTTGCATTTAATTTTAACCTCTGTTGGTTGTTGTACCCATATCCCCCAATGTTTTTTATTATTATAAATTGTTTTTTCTAAAATTGATTGATATTTATCTAAAAAATCATCTGTTAAAAAATTTTCAATCATTTTTGTGTTAAGTTTCCACCATATCCAGCACATTTTTTGGGGATTTGCTTCTAACACTAAAAAAAATAAATCTGGATTCTCTTCTTTAATTTTTATGCATAATGAAGAATAATTAGAATATAAATTTTCCCTGTTTTTTGGGTCTTTTATTTGTTTAATAATAAATTCCTTATTCTCATATTGAATATTTGGATTTGTTCCATATAATATTAAATTTATTTTATTTGGATATCTTTCAAATAATTGTTTTAAATAATTGCTTTTTTCTCTTTGGAACTGTTCTCTAAATTCGATTCTCTCCCAAACATAAATTGCAATTTTTTCATTTTCAATCATATCATCAAAATTGTTTATGATAACATCTACAGAAGTTGCCCTAATAATATTGCTTGCTAAGTCCGGAAATTTTTCTAACATATAACTTATTTCATCAAAATTATTTTGTTGAAATTTACTATCATATTTGCACTCATTCCATAGTTGAATTATTATATTTCCATCTTTACATCCTCTTATTAAATCTTTTGCAATATTGTTTATTACATCACTATCAAGACAATCCAATATTTCTATCATATATTCTTCATTTTCGAGCATTAATTTTATTATTTCGTCTTCATTTTTTGCTATTTCTTTTATCATTTTCTTTAAATGAGCATTAAGCCATACCTTTTTTCCTGTATGAATTTGTGCCTTAAGGATTATTGGAATAACTTCTAAATGTTTTTGTAATATTTCTACATTTGTTGCACAACTTATTTCTAAAATACGCTCCTCATCTTCTATTGATTGAATTACTTGTATAAGAGAAGAATCTTTTACATTATCATCTGTATTCTCCCAAATTGCCGTAGTTAATTTAGGCATTTTTAGTAAATCTAATAAAGTATCTATATTTTTTAATTGTACTTTCGGTAGTGTTTTTGCCCATATCAAAAATTTTCCATCATCATTATATAAATCCATAAAAGTTTGTATTTCTTTATCTTGTTCACTTTCAGTACTCAAATAACAATACTTAAGATAGTTAATTTCATCTAAAATATCTTCATTAGTTATTTGTTCCTCTAATGGCTTGTCCTTTGTAAAAACAGGATTATATTCATTACTTTTACGTGATATAATTTCATTATAATATGAATTTGGTATTTTTTCTATGTATTCCTCTCCTAACATTTTTAGTACTGAATAAACTTCAGACCACTTTTTTTCTTCATATGTCATTTATATTCTCCTATTTTTCTATATTAAGTATATTTTTTATTCATAATCTTTATTTTACCGACTGTATATTTATATTGAATTATATAATAATACTTTCTTTTTGTAAAGTTTTTATTTTTATGTTTACAAAAAATAAGGTAGATACTAAAATGTATCTACCTTACTAAAAGGAATTCATTAAAAAAAGTATCTAAAACCTCTTTTCTTACTTGAAATTTAGTGTCAATTAGTTCATTTAATTCTTCTATTGTGTATGAACAAATTACAATTTCATGTTCTTTAGATAGTTTATCAATTAAGTCTCGCATTTTTTTACTTTTAAATATAAATGCTGAAATTAGAATATTTGTGTCTAACATTACTTTCATGTTATTCCTTCTTTCTTTTTTTTCTAAATTCCTTTATCATCTCTATGACATCTTCTTCTGTTTCTAATCCAAGTCTTTCAGCTTCACCTTCAAAAGCATCTTGTATTTTTTCTAAAGCTAGCATTGCAGAATTTTGAATAACTATATCCTTACCTTTTTGCATAAAAATAATTTTACTACCTTCTTTTAAATCTAGCATTTCTCTAATTGATTTTGGAATCGTTATTTGACCTTTTGTAGTTACTTTTGCTAATTCCATAATATCACTTCCTTTCAATATTCCTTACTTTCCTTACTTATATTATATATTATTTTTGAAAAATTATCAACATTTTTATATAAATTTATTATATTTTTATTCTAAAATTTATATATTATTCCCCCATAATCTACAACATCTAAATTTTTGAATTCTACTAGATTTAATTTTTTTTGAGAGATAAAATTTCTTATTTTATCGTCTACATCTATTTTACTTAAATCCCCAAATATTATTATATTGTCTTCTATTCTTGCAATAGTACCACCTATAAATCCTTTTTTATTACTGTAACTATATTTATTTAATAATTTAATATCTGGCTCATAATCTAAAAATAATACATCTATGTCGTGTGATTTTAATGTTTTATATAGTTCTTTATCTGTAACTATTGCACTGTTATCATCTATTACAGCAATAGAGCAATTAGTATAACCTTGGTTGGTGTTTATTAATTCATATCCATTTTTTATTAATTCTTTTTTTATTTTGCTATCAGTACAATCTAATTTATGTATTGCTTTTTTGCCTATTATACAAACATTATATTTTATATCTTCTGGGTATTTTGATGAAACACAAGCATCCCCTTTTTCTACATTAATTATTTTAGAAATATCTTCATAAACACTTGGCTCTACTATAATTTTGTTTTCTATTTTACATGCAAATATATCTACATGAGATGAAATTTCTTCATATACATTTTTGTTTTTCTTTATTTCTATTAAGTAATAACCCATTTCTTCTAACTTTTGCTTTTCTATTTCTCTCATTCTTTCGTCTATAATTAAATATTTTTGTTTCATTTTTTTCCTTTCTGTCATTGTGGACGTCCTTTTTTGACATTAATAGTGATGCTTTTTTTCTTAAGTCCCCATAATCATCATTAAATATTTTTATTTTTTATGAAGCTTTCTTTAAATTCATCTTTTAAAATATCCATTTCAATACTATCATAATATTTGCCATTTATAAATTTACAATTTCTTCTTCTTCCATATTCTTTAAATCCACATTTTTGATAGCATTTTAAAGCTCGTTCATTAAATTCCATTAAATCTAATTTTATATTATGTAGGTTCATATAATTAAACCCAAAGTCAAGTATCAATCTTATTGCTTCTGTTCCATATCCTTGATTTCTGTATTCTTTATCTCCTATAAAAATTCCAAGTGTTGCTGTACGATTAATATCATCTATATTTTCTATAGATACTGTTCCTATAAATTTATCCTCTTGTGTCGTTACAATAGCAAAACTTGCATCCTTATTACAATTTTCTTCTAAATATTTTTTCTCTCCTTCTAAAGATGTTATAATTCCGCTTCTTCCTATATAATCTGTTGTTTCAAAATCATTTAACCATTCTGTAAATTTTTCTGCATCTTCTATGCTTCTTGGTGATAAATATATTCTTTCTCCTACTAATTTTTTAAAATATTTCATATTCTATTCCTCCTACTAATTAATTTCCATCTACACATATGTTAAGACTTATATAAAAAGCCTTGCAAAGAAATCCTTTTAAGACTCCTTTAACAAGACTTAAAAAATATATACCAAATTGTAGACTTTTAATTCAATTTTCCTCTTATTTCATCAAAAATACAAATAAAACAAGAAAAATAAATAAAAGTATTCCTAAAATTACATATTTTTTATTGTTTTTTTGAACATACTTTTTAAATTCATCTATACTAGTAAAATTGTTTTTTTCTAACTTTCCTTTTCCATTTGTTAATGCTGGCGCTGTATACGTATAGTATGTTTGTTCTTGTACTTCGATATTCTCATCTATATATCCTAATAATTGTTCTTTTGATGTTCCTTCAAAATACATTTTTATATTATGTTGTCCATTTTCTAGTTCCACTTCATATATTTCATTTTTTTTAATTTCAGTTGTTATATTTTCATCGATTTTTACTTTTAATACATCTCCAAATAATGAATCTCTATGATTATTATAATAAATAACTAATTTTCCCATATTACCATCCTTTCACATTACTATTTCCATTTATATCTTTACACTGAATATTATTTTCACTCAATATCTTTTTTATTTCTGGATAATTATTTATTAAACCAGAAATTTTTAATTTGTATTTATTATTAAATGTTAATTGTATACCTTTTAATGGGTCTTCTATAGCACTTGTTATTTCTTGCACACTAAATTCTTTTTTCTTTCCCCAAATATTGTATTTAATAAATTTTTTATTTTCATATACAACTTTTCCTTTTTTTAATACTATATACACTGATAAAAAAAATATTGGAAAAATTGAAAAAACAATTGGGCCAAGGAAATTTTCGTCTTGTCCATTTATTGCTCTTGCCAAAAATACACATGTTAAAAATGTAGTTAAAATTACACCAAACATCATAATTCTTCTTATATTACTGCTAAATTCAAAAACAATTTTATCTTTATTTACATTTTCTTCATTTTTTGTATTTTTTTTAAATACCAAAGACATTAAAATTAGTATTATAGCAACTATTAAAAAATAACTAAAATTCATTTTTTTTCCCCCCTTTTTTTATTAAACTAATTATATAATTTGTCTAAAATCATGTCAAGTATTTTTTTTTATTTCATTTGCTTTTTTTGCTAACCTAACCGTATCCTCAAAATCATCTGCAGAACATATAAAACCACTATTGTGACAAAATCTTGCCGATTTTACTCCTGTTACTTTTTGCAAATCTTCGTCTCTTAAACCTCTCCATTCCTCTGGTAAACTTTTCCTATTTATGAAGCTTCCTATTTCAATTGGAACTGCATATACATTGTAGCCTCCTCTTTTTGATGGGAATACTACAAAATTTATATCTTTTGCCTTTTTATTTTCAGAATGAAGTAAAAATTCCTTCCATGGCATAAATTGATTAAGTATCATAATTCCTTGTTTTGAATTTTCTATTGCTTGTTCAACTTCGTCTTTGGCTTTAACTTTAGATATTGTATCTTGCATAAATTCATCAAATAGAATCTCAGCAAAATTTAATGCCTGTAAAAACTTTTTATCACTATCTATGTCTTCATCCCATTTGGGGTTAAATAGTGAAATTATATGAGATAGATGTACATTTCTGTAATCTGTAGGTAATTTTGGAAGCTCTCCATTGTCATTTGCATCTATGAATTGAATTAAATTTTTGTCTATATACTCCCATGTATAATCTACATCTTCTACATCATACTTTTGTAAAACCTGCTTTCCATATTCTTTCCATATTAGCCCACATGCTGCATATTTTACACCATTTTTATGCTCTCCATTTCCTCCAAGTTGGTGGTGATCAAATTTTCCTCCTCCTATATCATAAACAATTACATCTGCCTTTACTGCTTCTTTTAGCTCTTGTACGCGTATTAAAGTTATTTCTGGTATTATCTTTGAAAGTATTATTGTGGCAAAAATTTCATCTGCATGGAATGTTCCACTATGAGTTATTAAATTTGCTTTTTCTATATTTTTTGTCATTTTTATATTCATTTTTGTAAATTCCCTTCTTTTAAATTTTCATTTTTCCTTTTTTCTTTCCTATTTTGTCTAATCCGTTTTACTTCTATATTTCGTTACTATCTAAGATAATAGTTACAGGTCCATTGTTCAATAAATTTACTTTCATTTCTGCTCCAAAAATTCCTGTTTGAACTTTTATTTCTTTTTTTTTACATTCGTCTACAATATAGTTATATAGTTCATTTGCGGTTTCAAACTTAGCAGAATTGGTAAATGATGGTCTGTTTCCTTTTTTACAGTCTGCATAAAGTGTAAATTGAGAAATTAATAACAGTTCTCCTTTTACATCTTTTATACTTAAATTCATTTTATAGTTTTCATCTGTGAATACTCTTAAATTTATTAGCTTTTTTATTAAAGCATCTGCTGTCTCTTTTGTGTCATCATGTGTTATCCCAATTAAAACTAAAAATCCTTGATTTATTTTACCTACTATTTTTCCCTCTACTTCTACACTCGCATTTTTTACTCTTTGAATTACAAATTTCATTTTCTTCATTTCCCTTCTTTGTCTTGGTCAATCTTTTCTTGTTGTTGTATCTCAAATATTGCTTTTTGACTTTCGATTTCAGCTTTAAGCTGTTCTTCTGTTGGTAAATATGTTTTATATTTTGTTGCAAATAATTGCTCATTCCCATGTAACACAGAATATCTTGCTACATCTGCATCTGTATCAGTGCAAAGTAAAATACCTATTGTTGGATTATCATCTTTAGCCTTTTTTAATTCGTCATACATTCTTACATACATATCCATTTGACCTATATCTTGGTGTGTTACTTGAGTAGTTTTTAAATCAATTAATACAAAACATTTTAAAATATAATTGTAAAACACCAAATCAATAAAGTAATCACCCTTTTCTGTACGAATATGTTGTTGTCTTTCTACAAAAGCATAACCTTTTCCAAGTTCCATTAAAAATTTTTGTAAATTATTTATAATACTTGTTTCTAGTTCTGTTTCTGTATAAGAATCTTCTAACGAAAATCCTAAAAATTCTGCTAT
>CANRQH010000029.1 GCA_947632745.1 uncultured Clostridia bacterium
CTCTGTAATATAAATCTACTAAACAAGCCAACAGGCTTTTCGGCAGGATGCTCTCGTTTTCCTATTTTGTTTAGCACATCACATATTATATTACTTTCTCCTAATTTATTGATTGGTATAGATTTTCCTTTTCTTAATTGCATAATCATTTCGTATGCACCGCATATAAGAGCAGTTGCTACTCGTTTTATTTCCTTTTATCCATATTATGGTGTTGGAATGTTTAAATCCAACTTGTTTTGCCATCTGTAACATTGTGTCGTAGTTTTGATAGTTAGACATCAAATAACAATGTCCGACCGCTCCTTTAATACTTTATATAATAAAGGTAGCCATTCATTAAATGTAATATCATTGTGAGTAAATAATCTTCCGCTTCTTATGTTTTTTATTGTCTCTTCATCATTATTTTTAATATCAAATATTCCTCCACAATATTTTTTCCCTTGTTTTTGTTTTCCTCCACCTCTACGAGTTATTTTATATGGTGGGTCTGTTATTATCATATCTATTGAATTTTCAGGAATTGCCTCCAGAACTTCTAAACAATTCTTATTAAATAACATTAAATTTTCTGTTTCATAATCCGCTTTTATATCATTATCAATTAAAAAATCCATCTTAGATTCAGCTCCTTAAAAAAGGTTGCCTTTTCTAAAATGGTGCAACTTCTTTTATATTATTTTTAGATAAATTTTATACCTATCTATATACTATTATAACACATCTGTTCGCTATTTGTCAAGTTAGGTGGAAAACCTTGAAAGCCTCACTGTGCCTCACTTATAAAGAAAAAATTTTTTGAAAATTTATGAACTTTTTTTGAAAAAGTGATTCACAAAGTTCGTAAATTATGTTATAATAAATATAGTCAAAAGGCTAGAGCGAGAAGCACTTCGAATCTTTTGACAAATATAAAAAAAGGAGATGATTCAATTGATTGTTTTAAGAAAAAATTAAAAAAGAATATATCAGTTGCAAGAAACTTGGCGGAATCAGACAACTAATATATTCCAAGAGAAATTAAACTTAGCCTATTAAAGACAAAGTCATCATTTCTATAAATTATTATACAATAATGAAATCACTTTGTCAAAGGTTAAGAAATTAAAATTTGAAGGAGTGATTTTTTATATGGAGAATTTTAAAATTATTTATTTAGAACCAATGATTGACCGTAGAAGAAGTTTTTATAAAAAAGCAAAAATACTAATTGATAATAAAGGAAATAAGTTTTTACAGAGTTATGATTCAATAATAGCAGAAGTTGTAAATGGAAAAGTAAAAATAAATACGGATGTATATTTATGGGATAGTAATACAAGTTTAAGACACTTAAAAGATTTTTTATATCAATCTGGTTATGAGATAGGAAGTAAACAAAAACTAATAAAAATGTATTGTTAAAGATTATGGGAGCATTGCTCCCTAACTATTCTAAAAATAAAAAATTTAAAAATATAATATTGGAAATTTGGAGGATAAAAATGAAAAATAAAAATTTGTATGAAAGTGTTTTAATTATAAGAGGAGATTTAGAAGAAAACAATTATAAAGAAGTATTAAACAACATAATTGAAAAAATTAAACAATTAATTGATATTAAGAAGATTGATGAAATAGGCTTAAAAAAACTTGCTTATGAAATAAATAAAAATAAAACTGGTTATTATGTAGTTATTTATTATAAAGCAACTAGCCAAGCAGTTTTAGAAATAGAACGATTTTATAGAATAAATGATGATGTTTTAAGGTTTATAACTGTTAAAACAGCAGATTAAAACTATTATTTAAAAAAGTATGCTTTTATAAATAGTAAAAAACATATTAAAAATTTGTTTATAAAAGTGGTTATAATATTTTCTAAACATTTAAAAAGTTAATACCACTTTTATAAACAATATATTATGAAAAGGAGTTGATATAGATGTCAAAAACGGTAGCTTATGTTCGAGTAAGTTCTAAAGACCAAAATTTAGATAGACAATTAGAAGTATTAAAAGATATGGGTATAGAAGAAAAATACATATATCAAGATAAACAAAGTCGGAAAAGATTTTGAAAGAATTGGTTATCAATATATGAAAAAATCACTTGAAAAAGGCGATACATTGGTAATTAAAGAACTTGACCGAATAGGAAGAAATCAAGAAGAGTTAAAACGAGAGTGGGAATATTTTAGAAATAATGAAATTAATGTCAGGGTTTTAGACTTACCAGCTCTTAATATTAATTATGATGATGAAAATATTAAGCCACTTGCTAAAATGATAAGTAATATTATATTTGAAGTTATGAGTTGGAAGGCAGAAAATGAAAGAGAAACAATTAGAAAAAGACAAGCTGAACGGAATAGCAATAGCAAAAGCTAAAAATATAAAATTTGGTAGACCCAAAATCAAAATTCCTTCTAATTTTGAAGAAATTTACAAGCAATGGAAAAATGGAGCAATAACTGCTACAAAAGGAATTGAACTAACAGGACTAAAACGTAATAAATTTTATGATTTTGCAAAGATATTTGATGAAAAGAAAGTGAGGATTTAAAAAATGGAAAATCAAAAATTAAAAAATAAAAAAATTGGTAGACCACCATTTATATTAAATAAAGAATTATTTATAAACACATTAAAAAGAGTAAAATCAGGCGAAATTACAAATATTGAAGCAATGGAGATTTGTAATATGAGAAAAACATTATATTTTAAATATAAAAAAGAAATGGATAAGGAGGTATAAAAATGAAAATAACAGAGAAAGATTTATCAAAAGCAGTAATGCCATTTAACAATAAAAATGTTATATTAAGGTATGAGGGAACGATTAATGGAATAATAAAAATTTCAAATTTAAAAATTAAATATACATACAAAAATGGATTTTTATATATTGATGATGATAATAATACTATTCATTTTGAAATAAATGGCGTTCCTACTTATTATATAGATGTTACTGACAAAAGTCTATTAATTAAATTGGATAATTATATCGACATTTATATAGAAATCATATAAAAATACATAAATAGAGTATGAGCTACATCATACTCTATTATTTTAATTTATCAGCTATAGATTCGCATAATTCAATATATAATTTTTGTTTATCTTTATTCATACCTTGCATTAGTGTTGAAAATCTATTATTTACATTATTTATATTAGTTCCTAAAACTAGATAATCAAGATTCATATTTAAAGATTGAGCTATTTTTACAAGAGTTTCTATACTACATTTTGAAGTTGCTCGCTCGATTGCACCGATATATGTTTCTGTTAAATCAGTCATTTCAGCAAGCTTTTCTTGTGTTAATTTTAAATCTATTCTTTTAATTTTTATTCTTTTGCCAATCTCTTTAAAATCAATAATATCCATTTTCTCCACCTCTTTATTATTTTATATAAAAAATTTTGAATTATTAAGAAACAAAAAGTATTGAAAAATAATAATTAGTATGGTAAAATATTTTTGAATATTTAAAGATAATTTTAAAATATTCTTGTTATTTTTATGAAGTAATAAAAAAGTATTTGAAAGGAGGTGGAAATATGATGAAAAAATATTTTAAAGCGATATTACTATTTTTAGTCTTATTATTAACTATGCTACTAAGTACAAAAGTACAAGCAACAACTACTATTACAGAGGAAAAGGCACAACAAATGCTTGATATGATACCAGATAGTATAGAAATTGATTTAAAGGAAATTGAAAATATTAATAATCAAGCAGAAGAATTAATAAAAGAAAATGTTCATAATATATGGACTAAAAACGAAATTAATATGGATGAAATAAAAGAATTAGAAAATCAATACAAAATAAGAGTGTTTAATGTTGGTACAGATGGAGGTTATCAATATTCATCAATAAATGATTTTTACGA
Organism: uncultured Clostridia bacterium; assembly: GCA_947632745.1. Taxonomy (GTDB): domain Bacteria; phylum Bacillota; class Clostridia; order TANB77; family CAG-508; genus CAG-269. The sequence goes on from CANRQH010000029.1 coordinate 3,890, forward strand.
AGCTAAAATTACTATTGATGTAAATGGAGTATTAAAGGAGAAAAAAGTAAAAATAGTATATAGTAATCATAAAAACTATAATACAAATGACGAACAATATGTTAAAAATTACAAAATTGAAAATAAAAAATATTTTGAAACAGATTTAAAATTTGCTTCTTTAAGAAATTTTGAAAAAAGATTAGACCAATTTTTAAAAATGATAAACCAATATTACGAAAGCTTATTTAATGATAAAGATATTACAGTATTAACTTCTTTAGGTGCTGGAGCCAGTATGGAATTAAATGAATTAATAGGTATTCCTGATGACGAATTTGGAAGTTGTGCAATAATGATTTTTAAAAATGATGTTTTGTATGATTTAAGATATATAGGAACACCTGCATCAATTCCAGTTATAACTGTACCATATAATATTGATGATACAGAAATAAGTAGTTATGCTCTTAATCAAATAAAAACAACCTTTGGAACAAGTTATGATACAAGCAATTTAAGTATAAAAAAGGGAGTTAGTGAATCAGTAGATGGAAGTGAATATATAGATAAAAATATTCCTAATATTTATACTGTTTATGATAATGCTAAAGGAAATAATTATCCTTTTGGTTGGTTAATTATAAATAAAGAAGAAGTAATTACATCAACAGATAAAGAAACAAATATACAATTTAAAGCACCAAAAGATGTAGTTCCTGAAAATACTGTTTTAGAAGCTAAAGTAATAAATGATGAAACAACTCTAAATCAAATTAGAGTAAGTCTTCAAGATATATCTACAAAATATGTTACTTATGATATTACATTGAAAAGTAATAATGTAGTAATACAACCCCAAAATGGTAAAGTTCAAGTTAGTATACCAATTCCAGATGATTTTGATAAGAATAATTTGGTAGTATATAGAATTGAGCCTAACGGGAACAAAATTGCTTATGAAATAAAGTTGAAATCAATAGATGGACAAGATTATGCAGTATTTGAAACAGACCATTTTAGTAATTATGTTTTAGCAGAAAAAGTAATTGATACAACTTTGCAACAAGATTCAACAATGAATAAAGAACATATACTTGACAATGAACCTAAAACAGGTGTAACAAATAATTTGATTTTTATAGTTGGTACAATAACAATAATAGGTATTATACTTATAAAAAAATATTTATAAAAGGAGTAAATGATGAAAAAATTAAAAAAATTGATACTATTTTTTCTAATTATAATATTATCTTATATAGTTCCTGTAAATGCAGAAACTATGTCAAATGATAAATATATTGAGGTTGAAGAAGAAATAAGTGATTTAACTGAAATTTCTGAAAAAATAAAAGAAACAGGAGCAGAAACTCTTAGTATACAAAATGGACAAAAAATAACAAGCTTAGAACCATTGAAAGATTGTACAAGTTTAAAAGGTATATATATTCACAACTCAAATATAACTCAAATACCATCATTAAAAAATTTAACTAATTTACAATATTTAGACTTATCAGATAGTAAAAAATTAGTTGATATTTCAGGACTTTCTGGTATGTCTAGTTTAAATTTATTATGGCTATATGATTGTAATGTAAGTGATATATCAGCATTATCTAATATTTACACATTAGAGAGTTTAAGAATTACTAATTCAAATATAACTGATATAAGTTGTTTGAAAAACTTAAAAAATTTAAATTCAATATATTTAGATAACAATAATATAACAGATATATCAGTTGTATCAAATTTTAGTAATTTAGAAGTTTTATCAATATGTAATAATAATGTAAAAGATATAAAGGCTATTGCAAACTTAAATAAATTAAGTTATCTTGATTTTGGTAACAACAAAATTACAGATATTAGTTACATTTCAGTAGATAATATAGTTAATAGTAGTGATGATGTTGATACAGAAGCTGGATGGGGACACATAGTAATAGTAAGTAATAATTATATAGATTTTTCAAAGCAAAAAAATAAAGATATAATTGATAGATTTGCTAAATATAATTGGGTAAATGATTTTGAAGAACAAGATGGAGATGTATTTCAATATGTTCCTCAAAAGGTGTTAGAAAATAATGTAAAAGTTTCAAAGGATAATATAATACTTGAAACAACAACAGATGTAATACCTTCTAACACTTCTTTAGTAGTAGAAAATATTACAGAAGGAAATACATATAATAATATATCAAAAGTATTAAGTTCATTGGCAAATAAATTTATAGCTTATGATATTACTCTTATGAAAGATAATAAGGAAATTCAACCAAATGGAAAAGTAAAATTGAGTATGCCTATTCCAAGTGACTTTGATACATCAAAATTAGTTGTATATAGAATAGAAGAAGATGGAACAAAAGTAGAATATAAAGTAAATATAGTTACAATAGATGGAAAACAATATGCACAATTTGAAACAGACCATTTTAGCAATTATGTGCTAGTAGAAAAAGTAAATATGCAAGAAGAAAATCAATCAACTCAAGCTGAACATAAGCTAGACAACGAGCCAAAAACAGGATATAATATATCAAAAGGACTAGGAATAATGTTATTAATTGCTACAACTGCTTTTGTAGTTGCAACAAAAAAGTATTAAAATAGTATAAGGGAAGTTTTTACTTCCCTTTAAAATAAAAAGGATGTAAAAATATGGGGAAACATAGTAAAAAGCAGTTAAATTCAAAACGTAAAATATTTGTGATTATATTTATAATAATTGTAAGTATTATAAGTTATGTAATATGCAAAAATATTTACTTAAATAAAAATCAAAAATTGTATGATGATATTAAAATTAGTGATAACTTAAAAGACAATCAAAAACAAATTACTGAAAATATGAAAAAAGTGCTAACTTTACAACAAGAAAATGCAGATGTAAAAGGGTGGATACAAATTGATGATACAATAATAAATTATCCTATCTTGCAGACTACAGATAATGATTATTATTTAACACATAATTACAAAAAAGAAAATTCAGAGTATGGTTCAATTTTCTTAAAAAATCAATGTGATTTATCAAATAATAACTCAAATCTTATTATATACGGTCATAATATGAAAGATGAGCAAATGTTTAATAGTTTATTAAAGTATGAAGATAAAAATTTTTATGATAATCACAAAAAAATTAAAATAGCAACTAATAGCGAAGAAAAAGAATATTCTATTATAAGTGTTTTTAAATCAAGAATTTTCTACCAAGATGAAAATAATGTGTTTAGATATTATAATTATATAAATTTTGATAATGAACAAACTTATAATGAATATATAGAAAATTGTAAAAAAATACAATTATATGATACAGAAACATCAGCAACCTATGGAGAACAACTAATAACATTGATAACTTGTGAGTATTCGCAAGAAAATGGAAGAATAGTAATAGTAGCAAAGAAAGAATCTTCTTAATAGAGGTTCTTTTTTATTATAAATATACACCTCACACAAACGACGTTAAACGTGAACAGATGTTTTTAATAAAATGATGAAATTATATATCTCGAAAATTAAAATGGCTTAAAATGGCTTCTGTAGATAAAAATAATTAAAAATTCAATCGTCGCAAATGTAGTAATATCAATACTTTTAATATCTATAAAATCAAAATTTTATAAGAGAAATATGGAAATTGCCACGAAAATCTATTTTAAGCGATTTTAATTGTTGAATAAATAAAATGTCGAATTAAATATTTTGATGTTTTTTAAATGGATTTATAGAATTTTTGAACTTATAAAAAGCCCTTAACTCTCATTGCAAAATATGATATAATGTAAAATAAATTATTAAAGGTTATATATTTTTATATTTTTCATAAATACAATTAACATATTTAGTAGATAGTTAAACACTTTAAAGCATTTGTCAATAAAATCAGTTCTCCATCTGGACCACCATATTGAGATATTATAAATTTAGCTAAACGAGGGTCTTTACATTTGATATTTACTGGGTATTCTAATACTTTATTATAAGTCCACATTAGTTCATTCCTCCTTCCCAAGGCCATGGTTCTTCTAACCATCTCCATTTATTACATGGATAGAATATAGTTAAAGGACCATAAACTTTTTGATATTTATCTGTTATATCTTTATACTCTTTACTGTATTTATTGTGTAAACACAATGCCTTTTCATCATCTGGGTGAGTGTCTAAATATTCACCAAGTTCTATAACTGCAAATCCGAGACATTTAATTTGTTTTAGCATTTCCTCTCTAGTTAAATTATCTGAATCACATTTGTCACACATATCATCCATCATCCAATTATTGTTTAATGCAACTGGCATGGTATCTTCTGAATTGTTGTTCATATTATGCATATTATTCATAGGCATATTGTTGTTTTGACAATTACAATTTCTGTTTTCATTTTCTACTGACATTTGTTACACCCCTTTCCAATAGTATTTGTTTTTTCCAAATACATAATTTGTTTCATAGAATCACCTGGCATATAAGGGCTAACTAATTCTGGAAAAATTGTACCATTTTTTAAACCAACACAAGGTTTAAAAGTTTCATTTAAAAATTGAGTTGGAACATAGCTTTGTGCAAGCATAGGATTTTCAGGGAAAACATCATCATAATTATCATCATCAAATCCGCAACTACAATTTTCATTATATTTTTGATTATCGCAATAAACGTTATTACATTTTTTTTCAAGCATATCTTTATTACAATTTGAATTCCAATTATTGTTCATACAGCAACATCTTCTACATCTGTTTCTCATATTGAATCTAACCTCCTAAAATAATTTTATAATATATATTATTTAGGTATTAGACAAAATGTGACAATTTTTTTACCTAAGCAAATTTCCCCAATTTGCAAAAATATTTTTACACATAGAAATAATTCCTATTTTTTGAACATCATCACTTGCAACTAAATTACTAGTGCAAATAGTTTCGCCGTTCAAAACATAATTTATTTCACCAATTTTTTGATTTACAGAGATAGGAGCAGATACAGAATCATCTAAAGAAATATTCTGTTCAATATTAACATCATTTCCTTTACTAATCAAAGTTCCGCAATCACTTTCCACAACTGCATTTATGGGAGAGGGGATACCTTTAGAAATATTTACACTCTGAATAACATCTCCTTTAGTAGCTAAGCTTTTATATTCAAAATTTGTAAAACCATAGTCAAGTAAGCTTGAAGCATTACTAAAACGAAGAGCGGATGTAGGTGCTTTCATAACAACAGCAATTAAGGAAAATCCATCACGAGTTGCACTTGCAGATAAATTGTATAATGCTTTAGATGTAGAACCTGTTTTTAAACCTGTACAGCCATTATAATTTCTAACAAGTTTGTTTGTATTTACTAAACTTGATTTTCCGGTCGCGAAGTGAGTCCATATAAATTGTTGTATATTGTGTAACTTCAGGGAAATTGTTTAAAAGTTCTCTAGATAAAATTGCTATATCATAAGCTGACATTACATGACCATCTTCATCAATTCCATGGCAATTTTTAAATGTTGTGTCATTCATTCCAAGCTCTTTAGCTTTTTGGTTCATCATGTTAACAAAATTTTCTTCTGTTCCTCCAATGCATTCAGCCATAGCAGTTACACAGTCATTTGCAGAAACAATACAAATAGCTTTTAACATGTCATTTACAGACAATGTTTCTCTTGTATCTAACCAAATTTGTGAACCACCCATAGATGAAGCATTTTCTGAACATGGAATTTGTGTATCTAAATTTATTTTTCCTTGAGAAATAGCTTCCATTATTAAATAAATGCTCATAAGTTTAGTAACACTTGCAGGTAAAAGAGATTCATGTGCATTATATGAGTATAAAATTTGACCTGTCTTTTGCTCCATTAAAATACATGCGCCACAATCTAAGTTCAATGGATTAGAATTATCCGCATCTGAAACTATTTCGCTTGAAACTTCTTTAGTTAAATCTAAGGTTGACCATGTGTAATCTGAAGCTATACCCAATACTGTTAAAGGAATGGTTAAAATTAGTATAAATGATAAAAATAAAATAAAAGTTTTTTTCATAAATTTATAAGCTCTATTTAAATTATTATAAATTAAAACTTACAACTATTTAAAATATTATAAATTTAGAACTTATAACTATTTAAAATATTATAAATTTTAAAAAATTATAATAAATTTATATAAGCTTGCCTCCTTAATTTATATTATACTTAAAATATATGATTATAAAACCAATTTTATACCAAAATTTTTTATATACATAAAGTAAAGATGTGTAAAAAATTACACACCTTAATATTTATTCTATTTTGATAATTGAAGTATAAACATAATCTTTATCACATGAAGCTAAAATTTTAATTTTTGAACCCAAATTATTAACAAACTTAAAGTCATAACTGCCGATAACTTACAGCAGCATCTTTTCCTTTAGATACATAAGGTACAGAATTACTATGTTCATGTCTTTCTGTAACAGTTAGCTCAGGAATTTGAAGAACTGCATTATACAAAGTGGAACTTACTTGACATTTTCCACCACCTAAAGCTTGTATTACTTCTCCATCTTGAAATGTGTCTGCTTTTTCATATCCTTTTGATTCTGTAGCTCTTCCAACAGTGTTACAAAAAGAAAAAGTATCTCCTGGATTTACAATAGTTTCATTAAGAGCAGAACATGTAAGAGATACATTGTTTTGCCTGTCAGAATCTTTGCTATATATTTTTGTTGAAAAACTTGAAATTTGAGTTTCTTGAGAAGTGTTATTGTTTTGTGTATTTGTTTCATTTTCAACATTAGAATTATTATTTTCAGTATTTGTTTCATTATTTTCATTAGAAGTAGAATTTGATGATTGATTATCTGTAGAACTTAGTTTTTGTGAATTATAGTCAGCTGTTCCTTTTGATGAATTTTTATTAGAATTATAAAAATAAATACCTACTCCAATACCAACTAAAATTAAAGCTATTATAAAAAATATATAAGATTTTTTCAAAACAAATTTCATTCCTTTCTTGTATCGCCTTGAAGGCACGCATAAATATAAAGGATTATTTTAGCCTTCAATAAATAATAAAATTTATTAATATTTTGTACATACTTAAAAATTTTTATACAAAAAATATTACATTTATATTACATTTTATTGAAAAACTTGAAAATTTTTGAAAAATAATATAAAATAATGAAAAACAAAGGAGAAAGGTAATGTTTTCCGAAAGTAGAAAACATACCTTAGAAAGGGTTGGGATAAATATGAAAAAAGAAGAAAAATTACCATTAATACTTATTTTGGGGATGCCAGTAATTGCAATTATTGCAAGTATGCTATCAAATGTTCATATTAATATGATAAAATCCTCTATAAATGCAAGTGTATTTTTTTATCCATTAATAATATTATTATTAGGATTGATAATGAAAAAAACAAATTACAAGAGAGCAATTAATTTGCTTGCAGTAACATTAATTGTAGAAAGTTTAGTATTTGTGCTAAAATGGGCGTTGTTAGATATTATGGATTATTATTTAATGATCTATTTGTTTACATCAATTTTATTTTGCGGACTAATTTTTATATTTGCTTTTGAATTTTTAAGAAATTTTAAAATAGATTCATATGTACCAGTATTTATATTAGTTTTAATTATTACTTTATTAGATAATGCAATATTTGCATTACTAGTAGAAGGAGAATTTATAAACTTATCAATTTTAGTTAGATTAGCTTATTCAGTTGTAATACCAGTATCTTTAGCAAAAAACACAGCGAAAAAAACAACCAAAAAAGTAACAAAAAAATAAAATAAAAAAAAGAAATATTAAAAAAAATATTTCTTTTTTTTTAGGTTTATGCTATTATAGGAAAGGCAATTAAAAAAATAAATTTTAAGGCAACTTATCTGCCTATAGAAAGGAATGAGGCAAAAAGATGAAAAGCTATCTAGTACTAGAAAATGGAGATATATTTGAAGGAGAAAGAATAGGATACCAAAAAGATGTTATAGCAGAAATAGTATTTAATACATCAATGACAGGATATTTAGAAATTTTTACAGACCCATCATATTGTGGACAAGGTGTAGTTATGACATATCCTTTAATTGGAAATTATGGATTAACTTTAGAAGATAAAGAATCTAGCAAACCTTGGGTACAAGCAGTATTTGTTCATGAACTTGCAGAAATGGAAAGCAATTTTAGATCTAAACTTCATATAGAAAAATTTTTAAAATACAACAAAATTCCAGGGCTTCAAGGAGTAAATACAAGAAAACTTACAAAAGTTTTAAGAGATAATGGAACAATGAGAGGAATGTTAACAGATGATATTTCTAATATTGATTCAATATTGGAAGAAATAAAAAATTATAAATTAAAAGATGTTGTTAATCAAGTAACTTCAAAAACAATCTATGAAGTAGGCGAAGGAAATTTAAATATTGGTCTATTAGATTTTGGTTCAAAACAAAATATTATAAATTCATTAGTAAAAAGGAATTGCAAAGTAACTGTACTTCCTAATAATACTGCTTCTAAAACTATTTTATCCAAAAATTTTGATGGCTTAGTATTATCTAATGGTCCAGGAGACCCAGAGGATAATAAAGAAGCAATTCAAATTGTAAAAGAAATATATGAAAGTAATTACCAAAAACCAATACTTGGTATATGTTTAGGACATCAAATTATGGGACTAGCCACAGGAAGTAAAACATATAAACTAAAATATGGTCATAGAGGACCAAATCATCCAGTAAAAAATATCAAAAAAGACAGAATTTTTATAACTTCACAAAACCATGGGTATGCAATAGACGAAAAAACTGTAAATCCTGAAATTGCAAAAGTTTCAGATATAAATATGAATGATGGAACTGTTGAAGGTTTGAAATATCTTAAAAAAGATATTTATACAGTGCAGTTTCACCCAGAAGCATGCCCAGGACCTGAAGATAGTAGCTATATTTTTGATGAGTTTATAGAAAGAGTAAAAGCAAAAAAATAAAAGACTGTAAAATCATATAGAATGTGTGCAACTAAGAAAGTAATAATATAAAAAGTCATTAAAAGTAAATAAATATAGAAAGGAACATTAAAATGCCAAGAAATGAAAAAATAAAAAAAGTATTAGTAATAGGTTCACGGACCAATAATCATTGGTCAAGCCGCAGAATTTGATTATGCTGGAACACAAGCTTGCAGAGAACTAAAAAAAGAAGGAATAGAAGTAGTTTTAATTAATTCAAACCCAGCAACAATAATGACAGACAAAGAAATGGCAGACAAAATATATATAGAACCACTAACTGTAAAAACAATTAAGAAAATAATAAAAAAAGAAAAGCCAGACAGCATACTTCCAAACCTTGGAGGTCAAACAGGGTTAAATATAGCAATGGAGCTATATGAAAGCGGATTTTTAAAAGAACAAAATGTAAGACTTTTAGGAACATCACCAGAAAGTATAAAAAATGCAGAAGATAGACAAGCATTTAAAGATATGATGGAATCAATAAATGAACCATGTGTTGCAAGTAAAGTAGTACAAGATGTTGAAGAAGCAGTTTCATTTGCAAAAGAAATAGGACTTCCTGTAATTGTAAGACCAGCATACACATTAGGTGGAACAGGTGGAGGAATAGCACA
>CANRQH010000030.1 GCA_947632745.1 uncultured Clostridia bacterium
TGTTTCATTTGCAAAAGAAATAGGACTTCCTGTAATTGTAAGACCAGCATACACATTAGGTGGTACAGGTGGAGGAATTGCACACACTGAAGAAGACTTACGTGAAATTGCATCATCAGGTTTAAACCTATCAAGAGTTCATCAAGTTTTAATAGAAAAATGTATAAGTGGATGGAAAGAAATAGAATATGAAGTAATGCGTGACAGTAAAGGGAATTGCATAACAATATGTAACATGGAAAATATAGACCCTGTTGGAGTTCATACAGGAGATAGTATAGTTGTTGCACCATCACAAACTTTAGCAGACAAAGAATATCAAATGCTACGTACATCTGCAATAAAAATAATTTCTAAACTAAAAATTGAAGGAGGATGTAATGTTCAATTTGCATTAAATCCAAACAGTTTTGAATATGCAGTAATTGAGGTAAACCCAAGAGTAAGTAGGTCATCAGCTTTAGCTTCAAAGGCTACAGGTTACCCAATTGCAAAGGTTTCAAGTAAAATTGCCATAGGTTATACATTAGATGAAATAAAAAATGAAGTAACAGGAAAAACTTATGCATGTTTTGAACCAGTTTTAGATTATGTTATAGTAAAAATTCCAAAATGGCCATTCAATAAATTTAGAACAGCCAATCGTGACCTAGGTACACAAATGAAAGCAACAGGAGAAGTAATGGCAATAGCACCATCTATTGAACAAGCATTAATGAAAGCCATTCGTTCATTAGAAGAAAATCTAGATTCATTAGAAATGGAAAAATTAAAAGACTTACCAACAGAGACAATATTAGAAGAACTTACACTTGTTGATAATGAACGTATTTGGATGATTGCAGAGGCTTTAAGACGCGGAATTACAATAGATGAAATACATAAAATTACTACAATAGATAAATTTTTTATAAATAAAATAGATAGGCTTGTTAGAATAGAGGAAGAATTAAAAACTTCAAAATTAACTCCTGAGTTGCTTTTAAGAGCAAAGAAAATGGGATATTTAGACAAAACAATATCAAAACTAACAGGAATTAAAGAAGAAGAAATAAAACAAAAAAGATATGAAAATAACATAATTGCAAACTTTAAATTAGTTGACACATGTAGTGCTGAATTTGAAGCAAAAACTCCATATTACTATTCAAGTTATGATGAAGAAAATGAAAGCATAGCTTCAAAAAATTCTAAAAAAATAATAGTTTTAGGTTCTGGACCAATAAGAATAGGTCAAGGAATAGAATTTGATTATTGTAGCGTACATAGCGTGCTAGCCCTAAAAAAACTAGGATATGAAACAATAATTATAAACAATAATCCAGAAACAGTTAGTACAGACTTTGATATATCAGATAAACTATATTTTGAACCACTTACGCCAGAAGATGTAGAAAACATAGTAAAAGTAGAAAATCCATATGGTGCAATAGTTCAATTTGGAGGTCAAACAGCAATAAAACTAACAAAGGATTTAACAAATATGGGAGTAAAAATAATAGGAACAGAAGAAGTAGACATGGATAGAGCAGAAGATAGAGAACTATTTGATGAAGCACTAGAGCATTGTGGAATTTTAAGACCAAAAGGAGAAACAGTATATACAGCAGAAGAAGCAAAAGAAGTAGCAAACAAACTAAAATACCCAGTTTTAGTTAGACCATCATATGTACTTGGCGGACAAGGAATGGCAATATGCTATGATGACAATGATGTAGACGAAATGATTAAAGAAATAAACAAAATAGCACAAGAACACCCAATACTGGTAGACAAATACATGATGGGAAAAGAAATGGAAGTAGATGCAATATCAGATGGAGAAGATGTATTAATACCAGGAGTTATGGAACTTTTAGAAAGAGCAGGAATTCACTCAGGAGATAGTATTTCTGTATATCCTACAAGCATTATAGAAAAAAAATACATAGACAAAATAGTAGAATACACAAAACTAATTGCAAAAGAGCTAAATATAAAAGGCTTGTTTAATATACAATTTATAATATCAGATGGAGAAGTATATATAATAGAAGTAAACCCAAGAGCGAGTAGAACAATACCATACATAAGTAAAGTAACAGGACTTCCAGTAATAGATGTTGCAACAAGAGTAATTTTAGGAGAAAAATTAAAAGATATTGGGTATGGAACAGGCTTATACAAAAAATCAGACTATGTAGCAGTAAAAATGCCAATATTCTCATTCCAAAAACTAAAAAATGCAGATACATCTCTAGGACCAGAAATGAAATCAACAGGAGAAGTTTTAGGGGTTGCAAAACACTTTAGTGAAGCAATATTAAAAGCATTTATTGCAAGTGATATAAATGTTGTAAATAGAGGAAAAATATTAATTACAGTAAATGACAAAGATAAGCCTGAAATATTACCAATAGTTAAAAACTTAGTGCAATCAGGGTACACAATAATAGCAACTTCAGGAACTGCAAAATATTTAGAGCAAAACGGAATAAAAAATGTAGACATAGTTCAAAAAATATGGGAAGGAGCTAACAGCATTCCAAATTTAATCCATTCAGGTGAGTTAAGCTTTATAATAAACACTCCAACAAAAGGAAAAGAATCAGGCAGAGATGGATTTAAAATAAGACGTTTAGCTGCTGAAAGCAAAGTTCCATGTTTTACTGCAATAGACACAGTAGTAGGCTTCTATGATGCCATAGCTAAAAACTTAAAAGAAGAAGACTTAGAAGTAATAAATTTGGGTGATGAATTTGGGGACGGAGACAAAATGCATCACATAATGATGAATTTGGGAACAGAGACAAAATGCATCACGTAATGATTAACTTAGGAACAGAGAAAAAAGTATAACGTAAAAGAAGAAAACAACTAAAAATTGAAAGTAGTAAATGAGGTATGTGAATGATAAAAAGGTTAATTTTCGATTTAGATAATACCCTAATAACATGGGAAAAGAAGTATGATAATATAATAAAAAAAGTATTAGATGAATTAGGATTTGCAAACACAGATACACAAGAGCTAAGTGACAAAATAAATAAAATTGAATTAGAATATGAAAAAGATAGAAAATACTTTAATAAAAAAGAAATGTTAGATTTTTTTAATGAAAGATTAGAACAAAAACTACCAGAAAATTTTATAGATAAATGGCTTGAATTACTTCCAACATGTGTTCCAGAAAGGCTTGACAAAGAAGATTATGAAACATTAGAATATTTAAGTAAAAAATACGAACTAGTTATTTTAACAAATTGGTTTAGAATATCTCAAATTGAAAGATTAAAAAAAGTAGATATACTAAAATATTTTAAAGAAATTTATGATGCAGAAAAATATGCTAAACCATATAAAGAAAGCTTTTTACAAGCAATTGGAGATAAAAAAATAGATGAGTGTGCTGTAATAGGAGATGACATATATATGGATATTTTATCTGCAAAAAAAGTAGGAATAAAAAATTTAGTATGGAAAGATAACAAAAATATTGCAAATGAAAATAAGTACTTGTTAGAAGGAGTTACAGTTATAAAAAAATTGGAAGAATTGAAAGATATATTTTAAATAAAAAATAATTGACAAAAAACATTTTTTATAGTAGTATAAAAATCGAAAGATAATGAATGGGGGAAAACAAAAGATGAACAAACAAGAAGTGTTAGAAGAAATTAAACTAAATAATGGAGAAGCTAAAACCCTTGAGGCCGTACACACACACACACACACACACACTTTATGTTTACCAAATAAATAGAAAATTAGATAAATCGAATATAAAAAATAGACGGAAGAACTTGTGAGTATAAAATGCAACCCGAGGCATTTGATACAAGTTAAATCCGTCTGTTTGTGATGAGAAAAATATGTATAAATAAGAAATAATAAAAGGAAAAGGAGAAAAAATATGAAAATCAAATTAAAAAATAAGATTAAACAAAACAAAGGTATAACCTTAATCGCGTTGGTGGTTACAATCATCGTTTTATTAATTTTAGCAGGAATATCAATACAAATGTTAGTAGGAGAAGGTGGAATTTTAACAAACGCAAGAGAAGCAAGTGATAAAACAAAAAATGCGAATGAGGACGAGCAAGTAAAACTTGCAGTTGCGGAAGCAATATCTAATGGAGTAGGAACACTTACAACAGAAAATGTAAAAAAAGCATTAGAAAATGAATTTGGAACAGAAAAAGTAACAAAAGATACTTTTACAGGAAATGGACCTTGGACATTTAAAGGAGAAAGAAATACTTATACAATAGAGTCAACAGGGAAAATATCGTCCAAACCTCCAGTTAAGAAAGATATTTTAACAGTAGACGACTTTACAGAAGCTAATTATGGAGATTATATAACAAATTATGGAATAGATATAGATGGAGATCATAATGTAGAAGATGATTGGCGAATATTCTATATGCAAGATTATACAGGAGAAGAGGCAGAAGGAGATAATCTACCAGCACAGGGAAAAAGGATATTTTTAATAGCATCTGATTACGTAAGGGCAGATATGCCAGAATTGGTTTATGCTGCTACAGAAGCAAAAATGAAATCCGGAGACGACTACAGAGCTGACTACGTTAAGGGTTGGAGTAATGGTGATTATCCGGAACTAAATAACGTATATCCGGGGGAAAGCGATGAGGTAAGCTTATTTCCTAATTTGTTTCTTTTTAAAAAATTTGGGAAAGTTGGGGGTGATGACGACTTTTGGGATTCTATGAAGTGTGCAGCTAGTTTACTAAATGTAAAAAATTGGGAAAGATTTACGAAAGAAGGATATAGTGATTACGCAATAGGTGCTCCTACACTTCAGATGTTCCAGCATAGTTGGAACAGTAGTCACCATGGTAATGAATACCTGGTTATTAAAAATTATGAGGATGGAGTTTACGAGGTAGCTATGGGAGCAGGAACAGGACAAAGTTTTAGTGCTAGTGTTACTTTATCGCGGAGCTAGTGATTTATATATACCACATAATTCTTCCACGGGTGACTTCGATGGGGATGGTGAGGATGAAAGATGCTTCCGGATATTGGTTATCATCGCCTGTGAACCGGAGCGGAGAATCGTCTGTTTGCGATGGATAGTAATGGAGATATAGGTTGCAACGTTCAAAGATGTGGACCTATCGACAACATGGCCTGTGGTGTGAGGCCGGTGATTTGTCTTAACCCTGATGTAAAATTAGTTGATTCTGACGTTGTTGTTGGAAATGGAGAAAATAAGTGTTTTGAGCTTGTGGAATAATAATAAAAAAGATGAATTGTAAAAAATAATTACAAATTCATCTTTTTTGTAAACAAAAATATGTTGTATTATAAGTTGTGTAAATAAAAAAAACGGTATTTTCGTCTTGTTCGATTAAAGCTAGTTTTATTATGCTTAAAATTATATATAGCAAAATTTAAATAAATATTAAAAAAATAGCATAACACTTGCTATTTTTTTCTATTTCTAGTAAAATAAAGTCGAAAAAGAAAAATAAAGGAATGAGAAAATTGAAAGATATATTAACATTAGGAATAGAAACAAGTTGTGATGAAACTTCAGTTGCAGTTGTAAAAAATGGTAGAGAAGTTTTATCAAATATAATAGACACACAAATTCCAATACACGAAAAATATGGAGGAGTAGTTCCAGAAATAGCATCAAGAAATCACATAGAAGCAATATCAAGAGTAACAAAATTAGCTCTAAAAACTGCAAATGTAGGACTTAAGGACATAGATGCTGTAACACCAACATATGGACCAGGGTTAGTAGGGGCTTTACTTGTAGGAGTATCATATGCAAAAGCATTATCTTATGCAATAAAAAAGCCATTGGTTGGGGTAAACCATATAGAGGGTCACATTGCAGCAAATTATTTAACATACAAAGAACTAAAACCACCATTTTTATGCCTACTAATATCAGGAGGAAATACGGCAATAGTAAATGTAAAAGACTACACAGAATTCGAGGTTTTAGGAAAAACAAGAGACGATGCAGTAGGGGAAGCATTTGATAAAGTTGCAAGAGTAGTAGGGTTAGACTACCCAGGTGGACCAAAAGTGGATAAACTAGCAAAAGAAGGAACTGCAAACATAAACTTACCAAAAACACATTTTGAAAATTCATTAGACTTTAGTTTTAGTGGAATAAAAACAGCAGTAATAAATATTAACCATAACACAAAAAACATAAATAAAGCAGACTTATGTGCAAGTTTTGAAAAAGCAGTTACAGAAGTTTTAATAGAAAACGTGCAACAAGCTTTAAAACAAACAGGTTTAAAAACACTAGCAATAGCAGGAGGAGTTTCAGCAAACTCATACATAAGACAAGCAATTTTAAATTTAGAAAATGAAAATTTAAAAGTATATATGCCAGATTTAAAGCTATGTACAGACAATGCCGCTATGATTGCATCAAGCCGGATATTATAACTTTATAAATGGCAAAAGAGACGAACTAAACTTAAATGCAATACCAAACTTAAAAATTTAATGTACAAAAAAGAACCGGTCCCTGTTGGACATGGTTATGTACAAAAAAGAACCGGTCCCAAATGTACATGTACATGAAAAGGAGGTGAATCTAATGGCTATATTTACTATTGGTGATATGCATTTGTCGTTTGGAGAAAGTAAGCCAATGAACATATTTGGAGAAAATTGGACTAATCACGAGGAAAAAATAAAACAAGACTGGATGTCTAAAGTGAAGGAAGAAGATACAGTTGTGCATGTTGGAGATTTTTCATGGTCTATGCATTTAAAAGACACTATTAAGGATTTTGAGTTTTTAGATTCTCTTCCCGGTAAAAAAATATTACTTAAGGGAAACCATGAATATTGGTGGACCACAGTTACTAATATGAATAATTTTATAGAAGAAAATAATTTAAAAAATATTTATTTTTTACAAAATAATAGTTATGAAATCGAAGACAAAGTAATTTGTGGTACTAGAGGGTGGACATTGTTAGATGAAACAACAGAAAATTCTAAAAAAATGATAGCAAGAGAAGCTCAAAGATTAGAACTTTCTATTCAAGATGGATTAAATAAAAATAAAGAAATAATAGTATTTATGCATTATCCGCCAATTACTAAGCAAAATTTAAATACTGAATTTATGAAAATATTAAAAAAATATGATATAAAAAAATGTTATTATGCACATTTACATAGTAAGTCAATTGAAGATGCAGTAGAGGGAGTTGTGCAAGGAATAGAATTTAAACTTGTTAGTGCAGATGCACTAGATTTTAAATTATTAAAAATAAATTAATGTTCCAAAAAGAACCGGTCCTTGTGGAGCATGTACCAAAAAGAACCGGTCCCAATGGAACATGGGAAAAGAAATAGGAGAATAAATGATAGATTTAAATAAACAAGTTCAATATGTAAAAAATGTTGGACCAAATAGAGTTAAATTATTAAATAAATTAAATATAAATACTCTTTATGATTTAATAACATATTTTCCAAGAAACTATGAAGATAGAGGAGTAGCAAAAAGGCTTTCTGCTTGTCAAGACGGAGAAGAAGTTTTAATTAAGGCAAAAGCAATAACAAAAGTTACTGAAATTTTTGCAAGAAAGCTTAAAATGTACAGATTAATTGTAAGAGATGGAGAAACTCCTTTAACTATTACTTGGTTTAACCAAAGCTATTTGAAAAATATTTTTAAATTAGGGCATACCTACAACTTTTATGGAAAAATAGAAATAAAATCTGGAAAATATGAAATGAAATCTCCTATTTTTGATGAATCGGGAGAAAACAAAAACACTGGAAAAATAATACCTATATATCCTTTAACTTATGGAATTTCACAAAATACAATTAGAAAAATTATTGAAAATGGTATAAATGAAGTATATGAAAATATAGAAGAAACCTTGCCAGACTACATTTTAGACAAATATAAGCTTATGAATATAAATGATGCAATTAAAAAAATACATTTTCCAGAAAATAAATCAGATTTTATAAGAGCAAGATATAGACTTGTATTTGAAGAATTACTTGGGTTTCAATTAGCACTTTTAAGATTAAAAGAAAATTACAAATATGAAGAAAAAGGAATTGAATTTAACAAAGATGTAAAAATAAGTGATGTAATAAATACACTTCCATTTAATTTAACAAAAGCACAACTTAGGGTACTTGAAGAAATAGATAGAGATATGGAAAGCTCAAAACCTATGAATAGACTATTGCAAGGAGATGTAGGTTCGGGGAAAACAATAGTAAGTATCTTAGCAAGCTATAAAGCTGTAAAATCAGGGTATCAAGTTGCAATACTTGCACCAACTGCAATACTTGCAAGTCAGCATTTAGAAAATTTTCAAAAAACATTAGATAATTTTGGAATAAAGTCAGAGCTTTTAATATCTAGCATAACAAAAAAGAAAAAACAAGAACTAAAAGAAAGATTAGCCAATGGAGAAATAGACATTTTAATTGGAACACACGCAATGCTTGAAGAAGATGTAATATTTAAAAATTTAGGACTGGTTGTAACAGATGAACAACACCGTTTTGGAGTAAAGCAAAGAGCAAAAATTGCATCAAAAGGAAATAATCCAGATGTAATAGTAATGTCTGCAACTCCGATTCCAAGAACACTCGCATTAATTTTATATGGAGACTTGGATATATCAATTATAGACGAGCTTCCACCAAATAGAAAAAAGGTAGACACATTTGCAGTAGGAAAAGAACTTGAAGAAAGGTTAAATAATTTTGTTGCAAAACAAATAGATGAAGGAAGGCAATGCTACATAGTTTGCCCACTAGTAGAAGAAAATGAAGAGACAGATTTAAAATCAGTAACAGAACTTGCAGAAAAGCTTCAAACAGAGACATTTAACCAATATAAGGTAGAATATCTACATGGAAAAATGAAGCCAAAAGAAAAAGACGAAATAATGTTAAAATTTAAAAATGGTGAAATAGATATTTTAATTTCAACAACAGTTATAGAAGTAGGAGTAGATGTACCAAATGCAAACATAATGGTAATAGAAAATGCAGAAAGATTTGGTTTAGCTCAGCTCCATCAATTAAGAGGAAGAGTTGGAAGAGGAGAATATAAATCATATTGCATACTAAAATATATGTCACGTTCAAAAGAAGTAAAAGAACGAATGCAAATAATGTGTGCAACAAATGATGGATTTTTAATATCTGAAAAAGACTTAGAACTAAGAGGATCTGGAGATTTCTTTGGAACAGCTCAGCACCGGAATTCCAGAAATGAAAATAGCAAATCTTTTTGAAGATGTTAAAATTCTAAAAGAAATACAAGAGCTTTCAAATAAAATACTTCAAGATGACCCAAAACTAAAGAAAGAAACAAATGTAAGATTACAAAAATTAATTGAAGACAAGTTTACACAAAGGATTGATATATGATTCTTTGGGGGACTTAAGAAAAAAAGCATCATTCTATTAAATAATTTGTTATTATATATTGAAATAAAAAAGAGATGGTTTAGAAAGGGTGGAAGTTATGATTATTTTAAAAATCTTATTTATAATTTTAGTATTAATAGGAGTAACATTTGTATATGACGCAAGAATTTTAAGCAATAATTGGTTTGGATTTGGAGACCAAAATGAAGCAACATCTGGACTTAAAATTTTAGGTTTTCTTTTTGCAATAATTGGAGGAATTATATTGTATAATATTATGTAAATTCAGACTAAACAAATAATGTTAAAAGAGTATATATTTTTTACAATTCCCAATATAATATGATTATATTGGGAGTTATTTTATTAAACAATTTTCTTACTATGAATAAAATAGTAAGAGGTGGTTTAATTGATTAAATTTACGAAGATGCATGGATTAGGAAATGATTATATATACATAAGTAAAGTAAATGAAGAAAATGTTATAGCAGAGGAAAAATTACCTGAATTAGCAAAATATTTATCAAATAGACATTTTGGAGTTGGCTCAGACGGAATAATAATTGTAGAAAAAAGCAATATAGCAGATTTTAAAATGAGAATTTTTAATAGTGACGGGTCAGAAGCAGAGATGTGTGGAAATGGAATAAGATGTTTTGCAAAATATGTATATGAAAACAAATTAACTAAAAGCAAAAATATTTCAGTGGAAACACTTTCAGGCATAAAATATATTACCATGCAAGAAGAAAATGGAATTGTAAGTAATGTCACAGTAGACATGGGAGAGCCAATTTTTGAAAAAGAAAAAATACCTGTATTAATTGATGAAAAGAATTTTTATAAAAATGTAACAGTTCAAAATGATAAAAACAAAAATAAAATTCCTATAAATTTTAACTTAAAAGTATTAGACAAAACATTTGATATAAATTGTATTTCTATGGGAAATCCTCATAGCATAATAATAGTAGAAAATGTAGATAAAATAGATATAGAAAAATATGGGAAAGAAATTGAAAATAACAGTGTTTTTCCTGAAAAAACTAATGTCGAGTTTGTGCAAATATTAGATAAAGAAAATATAAAAATGAGAGTTTGGGAAAGAGGTTCAGGAGAAACAATGGCATGTGGAACAGGAGCATGTGCAGTAGCTGTTGTATGTAATTTATTAGGATTAACTAAAAGAAATGTAACAGTATTGCTTCGTGGTGGAGAACTAAATATTCATTGGAAAACAGAAAATAATAGAGTTTACATGACTGGTTCAGCTAAAAAAGTATTTACAGGAAAAATAGAAGAAATTTAAATTTAAAATATATCATTTTTAATGATATATTTTTTTGAATAAATTATAAAAAATATACTATTTTTTCTTGACAAAATGTTAATAACAATATAAATTATGAGTATGTAGTATATGCGCGTTAAGCTTTTCTTAGTTTATTTAAGAAAGGAGAATGACAACATGGAAGCTTTAGGCGTTAGTCATGGTATTAAACAACTTGAAAAATTGAAAACAGGGGGTAGATATGAAGTTTCTATTCGGATACCATTTGAATATGGTTGGATAGAAAGAGTAAAGGTAATATTTTATACATTTGGTAAAAGAAATGCATACCAGATGTACCATGAAAAAAATGAAAAAGATAAAAAAAGCAAAAAAGAATATGCACATTTTAAAACTGTAATTGAATTAGAAACTCAGGCAGTATATCACTATTATTTTACCTATGAAGCAAACGGAAAATTTATGTACTTAAAAAAGGAAAATACAACTGGTGATATGTCTGTAAGTACAAGTGAATGTTGGAAACTAGCTGTTGGATTTGATGTACCTTACTGGGCAAAAGGAGCAATCATGTACCACATCTTTGTTGACAGATTCAGAAGAGGTGGAAAAGAAAAGCTTCAAACTATGCCTAAAAGAACCATTCACCAAGACTGGGATGAACGCCCTGTCATTAGAGAAAATGAAAACGGACTGTGGAATGTGGACTTCTATGGAGGAAACTTGATAGGAATTAAAGAAACACTTAAATATATAAAAAGTTTAGGTGTATCAATAATCTATTTAAGTCCTATTGTAACAAGTCAGTCAAATCATAGATATGATACGGCTGATTACGAAACTGTTGACACATATGCCGGAACAAACCAAATGCTAAAAGACCTTTGTGATGAAGCGCACAAAAAAGGAATAAAAATTATTTTAGATGCTGTATTCAATCACACAGGAAATGATAGCAAATATTTCAATGAATATGGAACTTATGATACCATAGGAGCATATCAAAGCGAAGCTTCACCATATTATAATTTCTACAGAAAAGACTGGAGAAATGGTAAAAAAGAGTTTTCATATTGGTGGGGAATGAAAAACTTACCAGTATGTGATGGAAATTCTCCTGAATGGAAAGATTATATTTTTGGAGAAGGTGGCGTAATTGACAAGTGGTTCAAACTTGGAATTGATGGCCTTCGGCTTGATGTTGCAGATGAACTTTCAGATGAATTTATAATTGGAATTGCAAATGCTGTAAAAAGAAATAAACCTGATGGATTAATTATAGGAGAAGTGTGGAAAAATCCTATGAGAATGAACAGAGGTTATATTTCTTCCGGAAAAGCTATGCATACAGTTATGAATTACTTGCTTGTAGATAGTTTAATAAGGTACTATAAATATAAAGATGTATGGAAATTAGAAGCTTGTTTAAAAGAAGTTATGTCTGAGTATCCAACTTCTACTATACAAACCTTAATGAACTTCACTTCAACACATGACATTTCAAGAGCTATAGAAATATTTGGATGTCACTGTTTTCAGCAAAATGGAGAGTGGGCATGGAACACAACAAATGTAAATCCAGAAGAGCACCTTGTTTCAAGCACTGAGTTCAAGTATGGTAAAAAAATGTTCAAATCCTATGTTTTTGCTTTAATATTCTTGCCAGGAATATTATCTATCTTTTATGGTGATGAAGTTGGAATGCAAGGAATAGGAAATTTAGCCAATAGAGGTTCATATCCTTGGGGCTATAGGGACAAGGACTTACTCAAATTTTTTAGAAAAATGGGAAAAGTAAGGAATGAAAATGCTTTTCTAAAAACTGCAGATTTTAAAGTTGTAAGTATTGATGAAAAGCAGTTTGTATTTGAAAGATTAGGAGAAAAAGAAAAAGTAATTGTATTTGTAAGTAGAACACATTTGCAAACAGTCGTAAATGTTCCTTCCGAATACGAGGCAGCAGAAGTGATTAGCAAAATTGGAGTAAATCCAAAAGTACTTGAACCTTATGGAGCTGTGGCACTAAAGCTCAAAATGTAACACATGTGAAAAAGGGTAATTTATTCACGCAAAACACTACTTGTATATTTAATATATAAGTAGTGTTTTAAATTATTAATAAAAAGTTTATATTTATATATTTTGAAATGAATTGGGGGGACCGTTTTAGAAAATGTTATGAGCGATGCGAATTACATTTTCTTAAATGGGGATAATGAAAAAATATATAAATATAAGCTTTTTTATAAAAATTTTATTAATTTCGAGATTGTAAAATATGAATAGCAAAACCTAATTTGTTACAATTCACAGCCGACATAAAAAAGCACCCTAAATAGAGAGATTAAAAATCTCCCTATTTAGGGCATATTT
>CANRQH010000031.1 GCA_947632745.1 uncultured Clostridia bacterium
TCATATTTTCCATTTACCCAATCTCCTTCATAATATGTTCCATCTGAAAATGTATATTTTCCTTTTCCGTTTCTTTGGTCTCCTTTCCATTCTCCATCGTAGTAAGCACCATCTTCATAGGTCATTTTTCCTTTTCCTTCATATTTTCCATTTACCCAATCTCCTTCATAATATGTTCCTTTTGAAGATGTATATTTTCCCTTTCCGTTTATTTGACCTTCCTTCCATTCTCCTTCAAAGTAGTCACCATTTTTATAGGTCATTTTTCCTTTTCCCTCTTTTGTTCCATTTACCCAATCTCCTTCATAATATGTTCCATCTGAATATGTATATTTTCCTTTTCCGTTTCTTTGACCGTCTTTGCATTCTCCTTCATAGTATTCACCATCTTTATAGGTCATTTTTCCTTTGCCATTATATAATCCATCTTTATACTCACCCTCGTAACTTTGACCATCATCCCAAATAATCTTTATTGTTTTCTTTTCTTTATCATATGAACAATCTGCATTATAAACTTCATTTTCAGATATACATTTATGTTTGCCAACCCTATAGCCATTTTCCCATTTTCCTTCATATGTTGTGCCTTTTGGATTTGTTAATTTTCCCTGACCATGAAATTTATAATTTAGAATTTCTCCTTCATATATACAGTTATTTATTAACTTTACTTTCATAATTCCTATAGGTTTGTTTATTTCATAAATTCCTTCATAAATATTTCCCTTTGCATCTACTTCTTTACCTTTACCATGCTTACTTCCACATTTAAATTCTCCCTCATAATATGAGCCATCTTTATTTGTCTTTTTTCCTTTTCCATTTGGTTCATTATCTTGAAAATTTCCCTCATAAATTGAACCATTTTTATATTTTATTTTTCCTTTGCCACATTTTACACCATCTTTAAATAAGCCTTCATATTGACTTCCATTTGAATATGTGTATACTCCTCTTCCATTAAATTTATCATTAGCAAAAAATCCTTCATATATGTCTCCATTTGAAAATACAAGTTTGCCTTTTCCTGCTTTTAAATCATCTTTCCATAACCCTTCATATACATCTCCATTTGCATATTCCATTTTGCCATTACCATTTCTTTTTTCTGATTTAATTTCTCCTTTATACATATCTCCATTTGGATATATTGTTTTATCGTTTTTTATTATTGATGCTGCTTGTTTTGGAACTTCCTCTTTTTTTGGTTTTTCTTTTATTCCTATTATTTTCTTTATCTTTTCAACCAATTCATTTAATGAGCCTTCTAACTCTAAATATGCTGTTATTCTTTGTATTTGATTTAAATAAAAATTAAATGCATCATTTAATTTACATTCTTCTATTTGAAATGGAATTATGGTTTTTCCATGATTAATAGCTTCATCAATTTCTCTTGGTACCCAAATTGAATTTTGAGAATTGTTTGATAATACTAATAAAAATATTTTACATTCTCTTATTCCTTTTGGAATTTCTGCGGCATAACTTGAGCCTGATGGTATTGATTCTGGTGCCATCCAACATGATATACCATTTGACTTTAAAGTTTTTCTAATTAATTTTGGTATTTCTGGCTCCTTTGAACTATAACTTATAAATACATCTCCTGCCATATTTTATTCCTCCCTTTAATTTAAAAATTTAGGCATATTTCTAATTATATCTCTATCTGAATCTTTTAAATTTTTTCCAATATTTTTTCCTATCTCGTCAAGATTATCGTATTCATCTATTGCTGGATGCATTTTTGCTAAATGATGTCTATAATCATTAGTGGTTTTTATGTATTTTTTTACATCTTCTATAGAAGCTTTTCTATATCCATCACTTCTCATATATGCATTCCATCTATTATGTTCATTTTTTGCTAATTCTTCAAAAACTTCTTCATTTTTAATTATTTCTGAAAATGTATTTAAATCTTTTTCAATATCTCCTGTATAGTTTTCTTTAAGTACTGAATATAGCTTATATTTTAAATGCATAGCTGTTGCTCTTGATGATTTAATATTATATTCTGTTTTATAATAATTTTTTAATTCTGTATCTTCTGGGTCATAAGATAAATGTATCTTTTGGGCCGTTTTTTCCATTTCAGAATTTATTATTGGATATTTATAATAAATTTCACTATTGCTTCCAAATGCATTTAAATCATATTGTGCCTTTTTCTCATCTTTAAGAATTGATACTTGTTTATTTTTTTCTTCATTTTTTATCCAAATATTTATAATTGGTTTGTTATTGTAATTTTCCTTATCTTGATATAAAAAGTATCTTCTTAAAAATATTGCTTCTTTTATATTTATTTCGTCTGTATTTAAAGTTACTACTACATAATTTATATTTTTTAATTTGTTTAGTTCTTCTAATGCTTCTTTTGAATTTATATCAGCTTCTATAAAGTTATAGTTGTAATTTGGTATTAATTCTGGACATTCTTTTTCTATTGTTTCTTTTATTTTGTTAGCATTTATGTCTATAACATTTATATTTAGGCTGTATCCTATAATTTGCCCACACCATGTAATTGTTTTTAAAAATTGTTTTCCAACTTTTCCACATCCAATAATTAATACATTTATTTCATTGTTTTTCGCATTTAAATAAATAGGTTTGTTTTGTAATAATTGTAAAATTGTTCTTTCAATTTCATTTACAATTTCTAACTGTATGTTTCCTTTATCTGTTGAGTCTAGTATTACTCTAGACATTTCATCATTTAGTATTGAATATATTTTTATCTTTTTATTACTTAGTTTATTTTTTTCAATTAATTTTAAAGTTAAGCCTAAATTGTTATTTTCATCTTCTGAAATAATACACAAATTTATTGAATTGCTTTTTATTCTTTTTATATTTACATTTTCTAATAAAGATGAAATTTTTACACCTTTTATATTTTTTATAGCTTGATTGAATTGTTTATGCTCCTCTTTTTTATAATTTGCAAATATAATTGTTGTGTTTTTGTTATTTAACGCCTTTGCCATTGATATAGATTTTTCGTTTACATCTGAAAATATTAAAACATTATTTTTTTTCGTAAAATATAATTTTATTTTAGATGTAAAGTCATCAATTAATGTTAAAAGAAAAGATACTGTAAGTAACGGCATTAATAAAGATATTATATAAATTATTCCAATAGATATTACATTTGTTGCACCTACTATTTGTAGTCTATTTAAAATATCTAGGTTTTCATTAAGAATTATTGTTTGAGCAGAATATACAATTGAAAATACTATTCTTCCTATAATATTTTCTTCACCACTTATTGGAAATATAAGTATTGCAAGTGCTGTTGCCATCCCTAATAACATTATGGGGATACATTTTTTTATATCAAAAATATATTTTTTTGCTTTTATTACTGTAAATATTAGTATTATTATAGCTATAATTAAATAGATTCTATTCATAATTACTGTTCCTTTCTTACTTTGCTTTATTGCTATATGACATAATTTTTATTACATTTATGACATTTGTAATGAAAATCATGTAATAGCTTTACTTTTTTATCTTTTGGAATAATATTTAAGTTTTTAATGCTCTCTTCTAAACATTTATCGTAGTAAATATAGTACGTTTCTTCTTTTAGATTGTATATAATTCTACCTCTTGGGAAATAATCGAAATCAACTTTGTATTTTTTTTGATAAAATTTGTCCCATATTTCCATATGGCTTTCTGGATAATTTAAAAAGTCTCCATATTTTTCAGCTTGAGATAATTCACAGCTATGTAATAATAGCTGGTTTTTTACGACAAAAAATAGTCCAACCATTTAAATAATTTCTCCTTTTTGGTTTCTAAAATCATACTCTTTTATATTACCATAATTTGGTCGTTTATTCAAGCAAAATTCGTCATTTTTTGCAATTAAAAGATAAATATTTAATTCATAGTTTAAAAGCTGAAAATTGATAAAATTTTCATAAAAAGCTTTGTCCTTTACTTTTTCACAGAAATTCTTCCCATTTTTTATGGCACCCTTCCAAGGCAAGCTTGAACTCTTTCCATAAAAAATGTGAGAATTTCTAGTTCAAAGCACTCCAGCGCTTTTTATTCAAATTTTATTAATTTCCAGCTTTCAAAAAATAAAAATAAAAATCTAAATCAAAATAAAAAAATTATATTTATATATTTTGAAGTGAATTGGGGGGACCGTTTTAGAAAATGTTATGAGCAAAGCGAATTACATTTTCTTAAATGGGGATAACGTAAAAATATATAAATATAATTTTGATTAATTAATTTAATTATTTTCTTCTTTAATAATATTTTTTCCACCAAAATATGTAGCAGTAAAATATGAACCATATATTATGCAAATAATTATTACTGTACATATAACAGAAGGTAGTAAATCATCTTTTGATGCTAGTCCTGACAATATTTTTATTGCAAACTGTATTCCAAAAATAGAATGTATAATTGCTAGAACAAGAGGCATACCAAAAAAGATTCCAATTTGTCTAAATAATGATTTATTAATCATTTTTTCATCACAGCCAATTTTTCTTAAAATAGTGTATCTTTGTTTATTATCACTACTTTCTGTTAATTGTTTTAATGCTAAAATTGCCGAACTTGCAATTAAGAATATAATTCCTAAGTAAATTGCTATAAATGTTACTATCGTTGCTATTCCAACACTTGCTTCTACTAAACTTATTTTAGTAAATCCATCTATTTCTATTCCATTATCGTTTAATGATTTTATAAGATTTGAAGAATTTTCATTACCTGCAAATAACTTTTCTATTTCTTGTTTTTCTTCATCTGTTTCTGCATTATAATTTGCAGATAATAAATACATTTCTTTCATGTCTTCTTTTAGAGGGCAACTATCTGGAACTAAAATAATTCCTGTATTTGTATGGCTTGTTGACATTGTTATAAATCCTTCTTGACATTCATGATATTTTGATTTGTATTCTTTTCCTGCAATTTTTAATGGATTATTTTCTTCTGACAATACTTTATTCCTTAACTCTGTTTGACTATCAAAATCACAAAGTACAATATATTCGTCTTCATTTAGCTTATATTCTTGTATTCCATATTGTCTTGCTAATTTGTTGTATTCTGATATTTTTACAATTTCTTCTGCTTTGTCATATTGAAGTCCTGGATACATTTCTTTTATTTCAGGATATTTATCTCCGAAAAAAGTTTTCCAAGTTAAATCATCATTTGCATATACCTCTATTTCAATAATATCTTTTAATACATTCATATCTAATCCGTTATTTATTAATGTTTCTTTAATAGGGTGTCTTGAATCTTCTCGTTGTTGCTCTGTAGGTTTACGTTCTATTCCATAACTTATATAACTCTCTGGCAAATTAGCAGTTTTGTATAAATTCAAATCCACTGGTGTCATTTCAACTAATTCTCTTTGCATAGTATTTCTTAATGCTAAACTAGAAGATAAAATACTAATTGTCATAAATAACATTAAACATATAACACTCATACTTATAACCATTGTATTTATTTTATTGTTTATTTGCCTTAAAACAAACATATTTGTGTCTTTTAAATAGAATTTTTTCATTTTTTGAGCTACCGTTATTATAAATCCAGACAATGACCAAAAAACTAGCACAGTTCCTATAATTCCCATAAGAATTGGAGGTAATAGTTTTTTTACTGTGTTCATTTTGTTTACTTCACCTGTTACTTTCCAATAAGCAAAACCTAAAATACTACTTCCTAATATAAATACTAAAATCGCTAAAAATGGATTTTTCATTTTTACTGTTTCATTTTTCTTGTAAGCATTTATCAAATTAATTAATTTATATCTTGAAATTGTAATTGTATTAAAAATCATAACTGCAAGATACATTATAGCAAAATATATACAAGTTTTTATACAACTGTCACTTGAAAATACAAAATGAAATTCACTCATATCAGCTTCAAATAATTTGCTAACTAATATTGACATAAATTGTGATGCAAATATACCAATTATAAGTCCGAACTACAAGTGATATTATTCCTACAAATATTGTTTCTAATAAAATAATTTTTGATATTTGTTTTCTACCCATTCCAAGTGTCATATATATACCAAATTCTTTTTTTCTTCTGTTAATTAAGAAATTGTTTGCATATACAATTAGCAATCCCAATACTATTGCCACAAATACAGATACTATCTCAAGCATACCAATCATAAGTTTTATAATGTCTCTTGTAGATTGAGATATTTGAAGCATTGCTTGTTGACTGTCAATAGAATTGAACATATAAAAGATTGCTACACCTAAAACTAAAGTTAAAAAATATATGCCATAATCTTTTATACTTTTTATCATATTTTTTATTGATAATTTAAAAACAAGCATTCAAATCACCTCCAAGAAGTGTTTGTACTTCAATTATCTTTTCAAAAAATTGCTTTCTTGTATCGCTTCCTTTTATTAATTCATTAAATATTTTTCCGTCTTTGATAAAAAATATTCTATTAGCATAAGAAGCTGTAAAAGCATCATGTGTAACCATTAAAATTGTAGCTTTTAAATTTTGATTAAGATATTCAAAACTTTCTAATAATTGTCTTGCAGATTTTGAATCTAAGCTTCCTGTTGGTTCATCTGCTAAAATTAGTTTTGGATTAGTAACAATGCTTCTGCTTGAAGCAACTCTTTGTTTTTGTCCGACCTGATATTTGATAAGGATATTTTTTTAGAATTTCTTTTATTTCTAATTTTTCTGCTATTTCTTCTACTCTTCTTTCAATTTCTTGTGGCTTTACTCCTTGAATCGTAAGGGCTATAGCTATATTTTCATAACAAGTTAGAGTATCAAGCAAATTAAAATCTTGAAAAATAAAACCTAATTCTTCCCTTCTAAATTTATTTAACTTATTTCCTTTTAATTTTGTAATGTCTTGGTTACCAACAATTATATGACCGGCAAGTTACTTTGTCTATTGTAGATATACAATTTAGCAATGTAGTTTTTCCAGAACCTGAGGCTCCCATTATACCTACAAATTCTCCTTTTTCAACATCGAAACTAATTCCATCTAATGCCTTTGTTAAGTTTGATTTGTTTCCATAATATTTTTCAATATTCTTTACTTCTAGTATTTTTTCCATAATAGAAAATCTCCTTTCTTGCTTGGAAGGCATACTTTAGACATATATGAAATGCAGCTTTTTTCTTAAACTGTCAAATTGCCTTTCAAGTCTTTAGGTAGATTATAATATTTTCAAGGCATAAGTTGCCATCGATTTTGCTTACTTAAGTCTTACAATTTTGTAAGGATTTTATTTCATATCTATATAACTACTATTTGGGAATATTAGTATTGCTTCTGTTCCCTCATTTTCTTTTGAATTAATTTCTATTCCTATACCTAATTTATTACATAATTTTTTACATAAATATAGACCAATTCCAGTAGATTTTCTGTTTTTCTTTCTTCCATTTGTTCCGGTAAAACCTTTATCAAATGTCCTTGAAATTTCATTTGCTTTAATTCCTATTCCATTATCCTTTATGTATAAACATATATTTTCTTTGCCTTGTTTTGAATATATTTCTATATTTGATGTTTCATATTTTATGCTATTTTGGACAATTTGATTTAATATAAATACAACCCATTTGCTATCTGTATTTACGCTTATTTCCAAATCATGTGTATTAACTACTATTTTTTTAGAAATTAAAACTGTTTTGTTTTTGCGAATAACTTCATTTACAATATCTAACAATTTACTTTTCTTTATATAGTAATCTTTTTCTACAGTATTGCTTCTTGCATAAAACAATGCCTGCTCTACATAATTCTCTATCTTTTCTAATTCTTCATCAATACTTTTAGTTATTTCATTTTTATTGTTTTCAATTATCATTTTACTTGTCGCAATTGGCGTTTTTATTTCATGAATCCACATTTCTATATATTCTTTATAATCCTTAGTTAAATACTTATATTTATTTACATTTTCATGCATTGATTTATCTATTTCATCTAAGATTTCTTTTAAAATTTTCCCTTCTGTAAAATTTGGCTCTTTTATAATCTCTGTAATTAAATATTTTTCTTCTAAGTCATTTAGTATCTTATAAGTATTTTTGTAATATTTTCTTTTTGTAAAATACTCTATTAAAATTGAAATAGTATATAATCCAATTATAATTAATGGAATATATATTCTTATAAAATTACCTACATGATATGCTAGTAAAAATATTTCTATTGTTGCTAAGGCAAATATTATAAAAAATATTTGTATTATTTTATCTTTTAAAAATGAACTGAATTTCATTTTAATATTTCTCCTTTCAAGTGATGCATTTGGGGACGGAGACAAAAAGCATCACTTTAAAATGTAGCCTTGTCCACGCTTGGTTTCTAACAATTCTTTTAAATTTAATTCTTCTAGTTTATTTCTTAACCTAGTTATATTAACAGTTAAAGTATTGTCATCTATAAAGCTATTGCTTTCCCATAAAAAATCCATAATTTCATCTCTTGAAACAATTTTTCCTCTACGCTCTGTTAAATACTTTAATATTTTAAGTTCATTTTTTGTAAGTTCTATTGTTTTGTTGTCTTTACTTAATGTACTGTTTGAAAGGTTTATCGTAAATTCTTTTTCATACATTTTGTCTTGTGAATTTTTTGTGTTACTTCTTTTTAATAGTGAAGCTATTTTTGCAAGTAATATTTGAATATTAAAAGGTTTTGTAACATAATGGTCTGCACCATAATTTATGCATACTAGCTCATCTATCTCATTATCTCTGCTTGTTATTATAATTATTGGTACATTTGACTGTTTTCTAACTTCTCTGCAAATATATTCTCCATCCGCTTCTGGCAAATTTATGTCTAAAAGCAATAAGTCAGGATTTATGTGAAAAATTTCTTCAACCATATTGTCAAATTTATTTAGAGTTTGAGCCTCATAACCATTATGAAGTAAAAATATTTTTAATTCATTTTTTAATTTTTCGTCATCTTCTACTATTAAGATTTTTTGCATGTTTTATATATTTCCTTTCAAAAGTATAATTTTTTTAAATTACAAATAAGAACTTATTCTATAAGCATTATAACACAAAAAAGAAAAAAATAACCTTACATTTTTGTAAGGTTACAATAATAATTTGGTATATATCAATAATCATTTTCCATAACAGCATTGCTTGGTATATTTTTTATAACATTTATATAACTGATTTTCTATTATAATTCGTTACATCACTTTCAATTTTTTCATACAATTCTTTAACACTAATTTGTTTATTAAGAATCGCTTTTAATTCACTATCAGTAACTCCAACAAATTCAACAAAACATACTTTTCCATTTGGCGTATCTATTTCGTGAAATTTATCATCTGGTACTGTAATAAATCCAGTTATATTAGACTTTCTATTACAATCAATGCCTTCAGTTTGACCTGTATATAAGTATTCATAAACATTAAAAAGTTCTCCTTTTGTAAAAGTAATTCTAGCAATAGATTGTAAGATACCACATATACACTGTATCTCACTTTCTTCGTTCTCATAATTATCTTTTTTTAGTTTCAAAGTAAATTCCATGCCATATCCACTAACTTCTTTTATATTAGATTTCTTTTCGAACAACTCTGATAATCCATAAGTTATGAAATGCCAATAATCACCACCATCATAAACACTTATGCCTTGAAGCGGATCATTACCTCCTAATTCCCAACTTACTAAAGTTCCATAATGTTTTGGATCTTTTTGATTAGGATATACTCTATCACATAATTCAGTTATAGCATCCCAACCTGGTTCGTTTGTTTCTACATTTTTATTATTTTCATTTTCAATTTTATTTTTTTCCGTATACTTATCAAATAATTCCATAATCTATCTCCTCCAAATTATTATAATTATATCATATGAGACATATAATTGCAATTAATGATATAAAAATTTCGACAATTTTATTCAAAATTTCTTTTCTTATTTCATATTATATATTAAATGTAATTTGAAAGGAGGATATGATGAATTTTGGAAGTTAAAAATAAAAAAATTGGATTTGTACTTACAGGTTCTTTTTGTACTTTTAGCAAAACTATTCCTAAAATAAAAGAACTAAAAAAGCTAGGAGCAGATATAATTCCTATCATGTCTTATAATAGTTACGATTTAGATACCAAATTTGGAAAAGCAAATGATTTTATAAAAGAAATAACTAAAATTTGTAACAAAGACATTATTCATACAATACAAGATGCAGAACCAATCCGGACCTAAACATTTAACAGATATAATGATTGTTGCACCTGCAAGCGGAAATACAATGTCAAAGCTTGCATGTGATATAATAGATACTCCAGCCTTGATGGCTGTTAAATCTCACTTAAGAAATAATTTACCAGTAGTTATTGCCCCATCTACTAATAATGGACTTGGTGCAAATTTAGTAAGCATTGGTAAACTTATTAATAGAAAAAACTACTACTTTGTTCCATTTAAACAAGATAATCCTATAACAAAACCTAGGTCTATAGTATTTGACCCAGATTACATTATTAAAACAGTTGAACTTGCTCTTGATGGAGAGCAAATAGAACCTATACTTTTGTGAATATAAATATACCCACCTCTCAAACAGGTGGGTTACTATTGTCATATTCTTTTTTTATGTAGTAATTTTGTCAATTAAATTATGTTATCAAATACTCTATTAGCTTCAACTTGATTATATAATGCCTTTTTTTTGTTATAATAAAAAGCCCATTCTTTATCTCCATATGAAAAATGCCACCATTCTCCATCATAGGGTGCAAAGCCTTCTTTCATCATCATTTCGCGTAATAATTTTCTGTTGTTTTTTGCTTTTTCGCTTAGATTTTCATTTTGATAATAACACATTGTTGTACTATAATCCAATATTTCAGAACCAAAATCTATAATTTCATCTTTTTTTGCATCATAGATTGCAACATCAACTGCTCCACCTGTTGGGTGTCCTGAAACAATTGGAACAGCTATTTTTTCATGTATATATTCATACATTTCCATTTCATCTTCAAATTTATCTTTAACTTCTTCAAATATTTCATTGAAATACTGTTCTTGTTTTTTTATATCTCTAAATCCATACACTACCATAAGTTTAAAATCATTATTAATATTTTTTAAATTTTTTGCTACTTTTATAAGTCTTTCATAAACTGATTTTCTTACAGCAATTTGATTTCCATATTCTATCATATTTATTCTTTTTTGATGCTTACCAATTACATAATCATCTTCTAATGGTAATAATACAAATTCTTCTTTATTAGTTTCTTCATCATATTCTTTTATTGTTAATAAATCTTTGTATTTTACAAAATAATTATTTGCCATTTGTTTATTTTCATTTTCTTCTCCGTTTTATCATATGGTATTCCTCCTATACTTCAATATCCATTAAATATTTTTTTCCATCTGTATTAATATTACCTAAAATTGTTGCTTTTAAAATCTCTCCTTTAGAAAATATAACATTTGCCGTGATTATTAATCCTGATGGTTGCATAATATCAATTTTTTGATTTTCTTGTTTCAAATATGCTTCTACCATACATACTGCAGTTGTTCCTGACCCACATGCTGTTTCGTAAAAAATCGTATTGATTGCTTTAACCCAAACTATTGGATTAATTTTCAAAAATCCATCTGCTTTTTCACAAAACATTACACCAACTGCCTCACTCCATTCAAGACCATAGTCATGAATAAATTGCATACCAATATTTTTTAAATTACCTCGATTTTCAAGATATTTTTCAGCTACCTCAGCTTGAATTACAATAGTGACCATTCCATTCATTCTAACAATAAAAATGCCTGGTTCTTTTTTCGTAATAACATTAGTTCCATGATATAAAGGAATTTCACACCATGCTTTTCCATGTGCATCAACTCCGCAACTTACAATATCATTTGAATTTACAGTCATATCTAAAGAACCTTCTTTGCCTTTTAGATAAACAAATGCTGCACTTCTTGTTGCGTTTCCACAAAATTCTCCGCCTGCCATTTGTAATTCAGGTTTATTATTTAAATCAATAAACCCAACTTGTTCAACATTAGAATGTTTAGCCATAATAGAATCATTAATAAGTTTTCTTTGTTCTTGAGTGTAACTTAATCCATATACAAAGGCTGTATCATTACCAGCTGGTCTATAAATTGAATATTCAATTTGAACTGATTTACTGCTATTTTTCATATTTAATTTTTTCCTTTCAAAAAAATTTACCACTCGAATTTTATAGCAACCATTAATTGATTATCTTCAACAGTTTTAATAGTATTTTGATATTCATATTTTTGCCCTGTATAAAAAACTTTATATCCATTATTTCTCAATCTATTTTTACTGTATTCTAAAAATTGCATTGTATCTTCTTTAGATAAATCTTTCTTTATTCTTAATTCATAAAATGTACATACAATAAAATTGCTATCTTTTTCAATTTTTTCGTCTAAATATTGTGCAACATCTTTTATTGTTACCATTTTACCACCTTTTTCAAACAAAATTTTTATATACATGATATCATAAAAAATTATAAAATTCAATACTTTATGTAAATTTTAGTCAATAAATGCCTATTTAATAATAATTTCTTTTTTTAAAGGTATAAAAGTTTATATTTATATATTTTGAAGTGAATTGGGGGGACTGTTTTAGAAAATGTTATGAGCAAAGCGAATTACATTTTCTTAAATGGGGATAACGAAAAAATATATAAATATAAACTTTTATACCGCCTATTAACAAAACTTCATAAAAATTGTATAATTTTGGATATTTTGGGAAATATTATTTTCAGGTGGTGATAAAATTATGACAAGTAAAGAGCTTTTATATGTTGAAGACGCTTTAGGACATGAATGTTTTATGAAAA
>CANRQH010000032.1 GCA_947632745.1 uncultured Clostridia bacterium
CTCGGAGAAGTTTATATGGAAAGTGTAGTGGACAGGAGTTCAAATCTCCTCACCTCCACCAATGAAGTATTTGTTTGAACTAATGGAACAGATAGATGCAAAAATCAATCAGTAAAATGGATGATTTTTTTTCTTTTTCAAAAAATCATCCTAAATCTATAAGGAAAGGGCGGTGTTTTATATGTCAGATAACGAAAATATAAAAAATCCAACCCAAAATAAAATATGGACTATTTTTAGTAGTATTATTAAAAGCATAATAGTACTTTTAATAATAGGAATTATAATGTATGCCTTATCTTCATGGGGAGCTGAAGAAATATACACAAAAGATTCATCAAATCGTTACTATACTGGTGGTTGGCTTTATCATGAAGATTTGAATCCTATTTATGGAGTAGTTGGTATAATTATATACATAGCGATTAATTACTTTAGTTTTTTATTATATAATTATGTAACAAACAAATTTAAAAATTATAAAGCTATTCTTGGTAAAGTTATTTATATAATATTTAGCATATTTATTAATATATTAATGCTAATAATATATTCTAGATTATTTGGTAGTTATTCCTTTGAAAATAACTTACTTGAACTTTTGAATGAGATTGTAATAAAATTTGGGTACGTAACTTTTCCAATAATGTTTGTAATTATTTATATATGCAGAAAAAAAGTTAAATAAAAAAATAATTTAGATTAAGTTTGACTTTTTATAAAAATTTAAGTATAATAAATATAGGAAATGAATAACCGCAGTGAATGCGGTTACCACTACATATAGTTATAACAACACATTCGCAATTTGGTAGAGAGCAGAATGTGTTGTTATTTTATTCCTTATCTATTATTGAATTTACATATTTTATGTATAAAATCGTCAATAAGGCTACGTTTATTGTTGTTGATGCCATTAAGGCATAAATTAAAAATAGTATAAAACTCATAAACACCACCTCACTTTCTGATAACAAAAGTTATCTAGTGCAGTGGCAACACATCTACTACAATGTTCATTTCCTATGTCAGTTAGTATAGCATATATCTTACAATAAATCAATAGAAAAAAGAACAAAATTTTGTAAACTTTTTTTGATAAAAATACTTGATTTTTATTTAATAATTTACTACTATAATTATAATTTGATTGATTTTTATATCAACCGTCAAGAGAACCAACGAGTTGTAAATATCTACGTCGTTGGCACCATCAGTAGTTCGATTTGAACTGCTTTTTTTATTGCAAAAATTAGAAAAATCTATTGACAACTGCCGAAATATGATATAAAATGCAAACAATAGTTCAATGAGAGAGATAGAT
Organism: uncultured Clostridia bacterium; assembly: GCA_947632745.1. Taxonomy (GTDB): domain Bacteria; phylum Bacillota; class Clostridia; order TANB77; family CAG-508; genus CAG-269. Next base: position 1,325 of record CANRQH010000032.1, read on the forward strand.
GTAATTTTATAAAAAGTAGTATATGTAGTAAGAACTAAATATTAATAAAAAGAAAGTGTTCTTATGAATCCTGTGAAAATAGTGAAATCAGTGTGTTTGAACATTTTGTCGGCGCCGACAAAATGGTGCAAATAGGCTCTGGAGCTAAAAGAAAACAAAAAGATTATAAACTAACTCGTTATGCTTGTTATTTAATAGCACAAAATGGTGGAACTATGCCAGAAGATTTACCTACTCCTAAAAAGAGTTTAAAGCAATTAGAAAAAGAACATAAAAAGTCCTTAATAAACTTTACAAATAAACAAAAATAGTGTAATATAAGAACATAAATAATATTAAGAAAAATACACAAAATAAAAAATATATATAAATAAGAAAAATTAATCTAAAAAATTAGAAAGAAAAAATCTAAAATATGGCAAAAATTCAAAGTCAAAGATATGCTTTCTAAAAAAGGAAAGGAATGAAAATTTTAATGAGAATACTAACCAAATCAGATGAAGAGGAATATACAAGATTTTTAGAAAATCACGAAAGATGTAATTTTCAACAATCATTAGAATGGTCAAAAGTAAAAACAAATTGGATAAAAGAAGTAATTTTAGCAGAAGATAGTAGTAAAAAAATAATAGGTTCACTTATGGTATGGATAAGAAAAATACCTATGTTTGGAAATATAATGTACTCACCAAGGGGACCGGTATGTGATATTCATAACATTGAGGTACTAAAACAAATAACAGAAGGAGCAAAAGAATTAGCAAAAAAATATAAAGCAATAGTTATAAGAATAGAACCTGACATAAAAACTGATGATACAACTTTTAGAGATATAATGATAAATTTAGGTTATTCAATTAGAGATGATGGAAAAAATTTTAAAGACGATATTCAACCACGTCATGTTTTTAGATTAGACACAAAAGACAAAACAGAAGATGAAATATTTAAAAATTTCCATCAAAAAACAAGATACAATGTACGTTTAGCAACTAAAAAGGGAGTAACTGTAAAAGATGGAACAAAAGAAGATTTAAAAGACTTTCACAAAATAATGGTAACAACAGGTATAAGAGATGGATTTATTACAAGGTCATTAAGCTATTTTGAAAAAATGTATGATGAACTTGGAACTGAACACATGAAAATACTTATGGCATATTACGATGGAAAGCCAATATCTGGAGTAATTCCAATAATGTATGGAAATAAAACATGGTATTTATATGGAGCAAGTAGCAATGAACACAGAAACTTAATGCCAAATTATTTATTACAATGGGAAATGATAAAACTTGCTATACAAAGAAAAAGTGATATATATGACTTAAGAGGAGTACCTGGAATAGAAGATGATAGTAATGGCTTATACAGATTTAAAAAAGGATTTGGAGCAGAATATACAGAATTTGTAGGTGAAGTATATATTGCATTTAAACCTTTAACTTACAAAATGTACAAGTTTACAGAAAAATTATTTAGAACCATAAGAGCTCTAAAACTAAAATTCAAAAAGGCATAAAATGTATCAATATAAAAGAAGTTTGGACAAGAATTAGTATATAATGCGATTTTGATTTAATAAAAAAGTAAAGGAGCATATATAAATATGTGACTGCTTTTGGATTAAATCAAAATCACATTAGATGCTAATTATTGTTCAAACAAAAGGGAGTGAACATGAAGTCACTTATAATAAATAAAGACGATTTAAAACATAATATAAGAAAAATCAAGCAAATAGTTAAATACACTGGAAGGCAAGACAATCACAAACCAATAAAAATAATAGCAGTTATAAAAGGAAATGGATATGGATTAGGATTAGTTCAGTATGCAAAATTTTTAATAGACAATGGAATAGATTTTTTAGCAGTATCAACAGTAGAAGAAGCTATAAAACTAAGAGAAGCAAAAATTGAAACAAAAATTTTAATGTTATCATCAACAGCAATAAAAAAAGAAATTGAAATTTTAGTAGAAAATGATATAATAATAACAATAGGTTCAAAAGAAGCTTTAGAGCAAGCGGAACAAATTGCAATAAAAAAGAACAAAAAAATAAAAGCACATTTAAAAATAGATACAGGATTTGGAAGATATGGATTCATATATAGCAAGCCAGAAGAAATTGTACAAGCACTAAAAAATGTAAAAAATATAGAAATAGAAGGAACATTTTCACACTTTTCGTTAGCATTTTATAAAAAAGATGAATATTCTGAAAAGCAATTTAATCGTTTTATAAATGTAATAGAAATTTTAAAACAAAATAAAATTGAAACAGGAATGCTTCATATTTGCAATTCATCAGGATTTTTAAAATTTAAAAGCAAAAGATTAAATGCAGTAAGAGTTGGGTCTGCTTTTTTAGGAAGAATTGCAATTCCAAATATATATGGACTAAAGAAAATAGGATATTTAAAATCAAATGTAGCAGAAATAAAAACTTTGCCAAAAAAATTCAACATAGGTTATTCAAATTCATATCAAACAAAACAAGAAACAAAAGTTGCAATAATACCATGTGGGTACTGTGATGGATTCAATGTAAAAGAGCAAAGAGACATGTTTAGAAAAATAGATAAATTACGCTACATTGTAAGAGATATAAAAGACAGTTTTAAGGACAAGTCTTTATATGTAGAAATTTCAAGTAAAACAGGAGAAAAAAAATGTAAAGTTTTAGGAAGAGTTGGAATGTATCATATAACGTGTGATATAACAGGAAAAAATATAGAAATTGGAGACGAAGTTAAACTAGATGTTAATCCGTTATTTGTAAACAGCACTATAAGAAGGGAGTATATATAGTGGAAAATAAAGATACTCAAAGAGAGAAGTTTATGAAACTTAATTTTTTTAAAAAAATATGGTATTCAATTTCAAAATTTGAAAAATATCCAGAAATGGCGGCATTAGGAGTAAAAAAAGCAATAATTTATTTTACAGAAATAATGCTTATATTTAGTGTAATTTATACATGTGGTTATGTTTATTACGTTTCAAATATAGCTGAATTTGAATCACAAGATTTAAGCTTTTCAGAAAAAGTAATAACATTATTAATAGACGAAAGCCAAGTCGAAGACAGCGATATGATAGAAATGACAGGAACATTAGGAGAAAGTTCGAAATATACAATAATTTTAGCATTATTTATAAGTTTTTTTATAAATTTTTTCTTAATAACTTTGGTGGATGTTTTTGTACTATCACTTTTTGGAATTATTACATGTTATATTGCAAGAATAAAAATGAATTACAAAGCTTTATTTAATATGTCTATATATGCCTTAACTTTATCAATTATTTTAAGGCTAATATATATGCTACTTACAACATTAACAGACTTTGAAGTAAAATATTTTGACATAATGTATATGGCAGTTTCTTATATAAGTTTAGCTGCAGCAATTTTCTTAATAAAATCAGATATAATAAAACAACATTTAGAATTAATGAAAATTATTGAAGAAGGAAAAGATAAAATAGAAAAAACTATAACTATTCCCAAAAGAAAAAAAGAAAATGACGAAGATAATGATAAACCACAAGATGAAGGAAAAAAAGAAGATAAAAAAGATAGCGAAAATGGGACAGAAGGGGAAGGCTCAAACGCATGAAATTAAATGTGAAAAAATTTATTTATAATAAAAGATAAGACTGAGAATGAAAGGAAGTATATTTAATGAAAAAAAATAATGACAATAACAAAAATAAAAAGGGAGATTTTTTGTATGGAATTTTAGTTTTTATATGTATATTGCTTTTGCTTTTTATAATTATATATGTAAATGTAGTATCAAAGAAAAAGGAAGAAGAATCGACCATTAGCTATACAGATTTAATAAAACAAATTTCAATTAGGAATGTAGAAGAAGTTGAAATGACAACAGGTTCAACTTCTATAAAAGTGACTCTAAAAAATAAAATAGAAGATGTAGAGCAAAATGAAATAAGTAAAGAAAATGATACATCTATTGAGCAACCAAATGAAACTATTGATAACAATACAGGGAAAACAAGTGAAGCTCCAGAAACGAAGAAAGAAGAAAATACAAACCTAAATGAATCAGAAGATGAAGCAGCAGTAGACCCAGAATTAATAAAAAAAGCAATAGTACCAAGCACACAAAGCTTTGTAGAATATATACAAAATCAATCACTAGAGGGAAATGAAATAAAATTAATTCAGAAAAAACCAAGCGTTTTAACAACAATACCATCATATATATTATCATTATTGCCAACAATTATAATGGTAGCATTATTTATTATGATATTTAAAATGCAAGGATTGGGCGATAAAGGCGAAATATATAATGAAACAGAAAGAAAGACAAAAGTTAAATTTACAGATGTTGCAGGGCTTGATGAAGAAAAAGAAGAAATGGTAGAACTTGTACAATTCTTAAAAGAGCCTAAAAAATTCATAGAAATGGGGGCAAAAATTCCAAAAGGAGTTTTGCTTTATGGAAAACCAGGTACTGGTAAAACATTAATTGCAAAAGCCATAGCGGGAGAAGCAAATGTTCCATTTATTTCAATGAGCGGTTCAGAATTTATAGAAATGTTTGCAGGACTTGGAGCTTCAAGAGTAAGAAAATTATTTGAAAAAGCTAGAAAAATGGCACCATGTATTGTTTTTATAGATGAAATAGATGCAATAGGATCAAGAAGAACAAATGGAAGCGGAGCAGAATCTGAAAATAATCAAACATTAAATCAATTACTAGTTGAAATGGATGGATTTTCATCAGAAGAAACAATAATTGTACTTGCTGCAACAAACAGACCAGAAATGTTAGATAAAGCACTTTTAAGACCGGGAAGATTTGATAGACAAATAACAATTCCTGCACCAGACAAAAAAGGAAGAGAAGAAATTTTAAAAATTCATAGTAAAGACAAAAAATTAGATAAGAATGTATCTTTAGAAAGCATAGCAGAAGACACTGCAGGATTTACAGGTGCAGAGCTTGCAAATATTTTAAATGAAGCTGCAATTATTGCAACAAAAAATGAGCACAAAAAAATAATGGAAGATGATATAGAAGAAGCGGTTAAAAAAGTAACAGTTGGATTAGAAAAAAAAGCAAGAGTAATATCAGACAAAGATAAACGCTTAACTGCATACCATGAAGCAGGTCATGCAATAGTAAGCTGGTATTTACCAACTCAAAAAAAGGTAAAAGAAATTTCAATAATTCCAAGAGGTATGGCAGGTGGCTATACAATGTACAAAACAGATGAAGATAAATCTTATATATCTAAAACAGAAATGGAAGAAAAATTAATTGCATTACTAGGTGGTAGAGCAGCAGAAAAAATAGCTTTAGACGATATTTCTACAGGTGCAAGTAATGACATAGAAGTTGCAACCCAAATTGCAAAAGATATGATTGTAAAATATGGTATGAATGAAGAAATAGGTCCAATTTCATTAAAAAATGAAAATGGAGAATATCCATTAGATATGTTCGGAAAAGATATGGGAGATAAAATTGGAGTAGAGGTTAAAAAATTAATAGATACAGCATACAATGATGCACAAATTATTTTAAAAGAGCATATGGATAAACTTAATGAGGTAGCTGAAGAATTATTAAGAAAAGAAAAAATAAATGAAGAAAGCTTTAAAAAGTTTTTTGAAGAACCAGCAGAGGAATAAGAATTTTAATAATAACAAATAAAAAATCCTAGTTAAGATTGGAGTAATAAATGAATATAATGATATATATAATAATAGTAGTGCTTTTTGCAGTATTATTATTTTGGACATGGAATAATGAAAAAAGTTTTGAAAAGAGAAGTAGCAAAATAATTTTTATGATAGTAGGTCTAGTTGCTTTAAGTGTAGTAACATTAATTATATTTAATATATCAAAATCAGGTATAGAATATCCAAATATAGATATATTAAAAGAAGTAAGAAAAATTGCGTTATTAATATTTACTCCTGTAAATGGATATTTAAGTTTGCCACATATTGCAAACATAAAATATGAAATAGACGAAGGAAAAGATGATAAAAAAACAAAAACTAAAATAATTATTTTAGGTGTTATAATAATAATTGCAACAATACTTGAAATAATATATTTAAAAGACTTTCAAAATGGAATAATTAATATATTAAATTCAAACAGAAATTAAAAAATGAAAAGTTTAAAAAATAGACTTAAATAAGATTATATGAAAAAAATTTCTAAAAGGAAAAAAATATGAAACCAAAAGTAATAGTAATAATAGGACCAACTGCATCTGGAAAAACTTCACTTTCAATAGAACTTGCTAAAAAGATTGATGGAGAAATAGTATCATGTGATTCAATGCAAGTTTATAAAGACCTAAATATTGGCTCTGCAAAGCCTAGCATAGAGGAAATGCAAGGAATAAAACATTATTTAATAGATGAAGTAGAACCTACCCAAAGGTTTAGTGTAGCAGAATATAAAAAAAGGGCAGAAAGTGCAATAGAAGAAATTTTAAAAAAAGGTAAAGTTCCAATAGTGGTTGGAGGAACAGGTCTTTACGTAAATAGTTTAATTTATGGAATTGAATATGAAGATATAAAATTAGACGAAAAATATAGAGAAGAGCTAATGAATATAGCTAAAACCGAAGAACGGACTTAAAGAATTGTATGAGCAAGCCAAAAAAATAGATGAAAAAGCAATGGAAAAAATTAGCCCAAATGATAAAAAAAGAATAGTAAGAATTTTAGAAATTTATAAGGCTACAGGAAAAAACAAAACTAAGCAAGATGAAGAATCTAGAAAAAATGAAGTAAAATACGACTTTCATATATATGAAATAAATATTGACAGACCAATTTTATATGAAAGAATAAACAAAAGAGTAGATATTATGATAAAGCAAGGTTTAATAAAAGAAGTAGAAGATTTAATAAAAAAATATCCTACATTTCCAACAGCAATGCAAGCAATAGGATATAAAGAAATAGTAGAACATTTAGAAAACAAAATAACAAAAGAAGAAGCAATAGAAAAAATAAAACAAGAATCAAGAAGGTATGCTAAACGTCAGATTACATGGTTTAGAAAAATAGAAAATAAAAAAGTGATTAACGGCTTAGAAGAAACACAAAATAATATAAATATTATTTTGGAGGGATAAAATTTTGAGTAAAATTACTAATATTAAAGAAGGAAAAAATAATAAAATAAAGAAAAAGCATATAATATATTTAATTTTTATAGTAATTTTAATATATATATTATATTCTATTTATTTGTTGCTAAAATCACCAAATGAAATTGTTACAGTAGATAAACGGAGCATTAACACTTGAAGAAACTGCAACAGGATATATAATAAGAAATGAAACAGTATTACAAGGTAACAATTACAAAAATGGTTTAACACAAATAGTTTCTGAAGGAGAAAGGGTTGCAAAGGGAGAAACAGTATTTAGATACAGTAGCATTGCAGAAGAAGAAACAAAAGCAAAAATACAAGAAATAGATTTAAAAATTCAAGAGGCATTAGAAAAACAACCTGCAATATTACCCGTAGATATTAAAAATCTAGAAAAACAAATAGATAATAAAATACAAAATATAAATAATTTAACAGATGTACATACAATTTCTGAGTATAAAAAAGAATTACAAGAAATTGTTAGCAAAAAGGCAAAAATAGCAGGAAGTTTAAGTCAAAGTGGTTCATATATACAAGAATTAACTAAGCAAAAAGAAGAATATGAACAAAAATTAACAGCTGATTCTGAATATATTACAGCACCTGTTTCAGGAGCAGTATCATATAGAGTAGATGGACTAGAAGAAGTGCTTACTACAACAGATTTTAGTAATTTAACAGAAGAAACATTAGACAAATTAGATTTAAAAACAGGAAAAATAATTTCAACATCACGGAGAAAAAGGAAAAATAATAGATAATTTTAAATGTTATATTGCTACAATTTTAGATAGTGATACATCAAAACAAGTAGAAGTAGGAGACAAAATAACATTAACTTTATCAAGCGGAGAGGAAATAGATTCAAATATTGTATATGTTGCAAAGCAGGAAGGTGATAAAGTTTTAATAGTATTTGAATTTAAAAAATTGCCAGAAGAATTAATTGAATATAGAAAAATATCATTTACTATTACATGGTGGAATGCTTCAGGTTTAAGAGTACCAAATTCATCTATATTAGAAGACGAAAATGGTTTAAAATATGTAGTTAGAAAGAAAACAGACCAAAACGAAAAAGTAATTGTAAAAGTTTTAAAAAGGAATGATAAATATTCAATAATAACAACTTATGATACAGAAGAATTAGAGGCTCTTAACATCGATATAGAAAAATACACCAAAATACAACAATATGATACAATTTTATTGTATCCAAATTACTAAAATATTACAATCATGTTACAATAATATTAAAAAAAATTTACATTTAATAAAAACTATTGACTTTTGGAAAAAAATGTTAGATACTTAATTATATTGAAAATTATAAAAAAACACGTTTATGTTTAGGAGGAGATAAAATGTCAGGTGCAATCATGAGCAAAGTATGGAATTTATTTGGAATGGATCAAGCCGAAGAGGATGATGTAGATGAAGAAGATGTATATGATTATGATTACGAAGAAGAACCAGTAGAAGAAAAGAAAAGTTTTATAAAAAGAAATAGTAAAGTAGTTGCTATGCCACAATCACAATCAGTGAGAATGGTTATTTCTCAACCAACAAGTTTTGAACAATCTGAAGAAATATGTGGATTTTTAAAAGAAAAAAAATCTGTAATAGTTAATTTAGAATATGTAAATAAAGATGTTGCAAGACGTATAATTGATTTTATAAGTGGAGGAGTATACTCATTAGATGCTCATATTCAAAAAGTATCTAATTCAATATTTTTAATAGCACCAATGAACTATGAAATTACAAATGAAATGGCAAGAGAAGAAATTAAAAATAAACTATCAGTTTCTTGGTTAAATAAAAATAATATTAACTAATAAAGGAGGCTAAGCTATGCTTACACCACTTGACATCGAAAATAAAAAATTCTCAAAACAAATAATGAATGGCTACAATGTAGAAGAAGTTGATGATTTTTTAGATGAAATAGGGATAGACTATGCAAAAAAGCAAAAAGAAACATTAGAGTATAGCAAACAAATAGAAGAGCTTCAAGCAAGTTTAGAACATTACAAAAATATAGAAGAAACATTACAAAATACGCTTATTATGGCTCAATCTACAGCAGAAGAAGTAAAAAATGTAGCTAAGCAAAAAGCAGACCAAATAATAAATGAAGCAAAATCATCAACACAAAAAGAAGTAGATTTTTTGCAAAATCAAATAATAGCAAAAAAGAAAGAATTAGAAGACTTACAAAAACAATTTGATATATACAAAGCAAAAATGGAATCACTTTTAATATCACAATTAGAATTAATTAAAGAAATAAATAAAAATGATGATTAATATTGAAAATAAAAAATGGAGGGTACAAAAGATGAGTGTGTTAAATGCAAAAATCAATTTAAACAACGTAAACCATCAAACCCTTGAGACTGTACACACATTATGTTTACCAAATAAATAGAAAATTAAATAAAAGTAATAAAAAAAATAGGCGGAAAAACTTGTATTAGAACAGAGATGTTTGATACAAGTTAGGTCCATCTATTTGTGGTGTATTTTAGGTATACTTAATATAGCACATAATAAATAATGTATATAATAGAAGGAGGAAAAAATATGTTTATAAAAAACAAAAAAGACAAAGGTATAACGTTGATTGCGTTAGTCGTTACAATAATAGTTTTATTAATACTAGCGGGAGTATCAATTGCAATGCTTACAGGAGAAGGAGGAATACTAACAAACGCAAAAGATGCAGCAAGTGAAACAAAAAAAGGAACAGCAAAAGAAAGCATAGACTTAGAAATATTAGATAGTATTACAGACAGTGGAGTACTAAATATAGGAAAATTAAATGAAAATTTAAAATCACACATATCAGGATTAACACATAATGGCAAAAGTTTAGAAGATAACCCAATAACAGAATTACCAACAAATGTAGAATTAGATGGATTTGTATTTGAAATAGATGAATATGGAAAAACAAAAGAGGTAAATGGAATACTATTAAGCAAAAATAGTTTAGAATTACAAATAGAAGTAAGTGGAGAGGAAAGAACATATGGAGAAGAGACATTAACAGCAACTTTAGCAGGTATTTCTGGAGATATAGAATGGACTACAGAAGGAGAAGGAGATGCAGTACAAGTTGATGAATTAGAAGATGGAAAAAGTGTAAAGGTAAAAGCAAAACAAAAAGGAGAAGCAACAATCACAGCAACATGTTCAGGAAAAACAGCAGAATGTAGTGTAACAGTAGAAGAAGTACAATCACCATATATAGATAATAGTTATGTGCAATATGATGTAGAATATACAGATGTATATACAAAAACAGCATATACAAAAAATACAGGATGGAGAGCAATAACAGATTTAACTGATTTTGAAGATGAGGGAGAATACCAAGGAAATATAGACATAATAAGTACAGGAATACCGGCAGAATTGTATTATTATCCCGATGATATAAGTAGTGCACCATGGGCAGCACAAGATGAAAACCAGAGAAATAAATTTGTAAAGGATTATTATGGAACAACAGATAATGTCAACGTATATGCAGCAGCCGGATTACTATATAATTTTAAGCAAATAATGTTTAATTATAAAGGAAAAGATTTAAGCTACTCAACTATTGCACAAAATAAAGGTGGATTTGTAAATATAGTAACAAATGGAAAAGAAGCAACAGGAGGAGTTGAAACAACAGGAGACAGCTTATTCACGGCAAAAATAGCAAGTGGAACAATAGATGGAATAAGGTCAGTAAATCTAAAAGATTTGACAGGAAAAAGTAGTGACGATAAAAGTTTAAAAGATACGAAAAAAGGATTATTTAAATTGTATGAATACACCCCAGATAAACATTCGAGGTTCAGCGACTACACTTGGTTGGCGAGTCCGGGGCCGACATTCGCGCCAAACAACTTACTCGTGGTGGACGCCGATGGCTCGTTTACAGACGGCTATAACGGCGCATTGGGTTTACGCCCCGTGGTTACTATTACTGAGGTCAACATGAAATTAAACGGTCATGTGTGGGAGATAATCGAATGAAAAAATCTGATGTCTAGGCACTTTAGTGGAAGGTGCAAATACGGAACGGCTAACGACTACAAAAGCGAAATATGCGACTGAAGTGTGCAAAAATACAAGAAAATATTGAGTGTCAAATGAATTGTTATAATAATTTGGATATGAAAAATGCGTAAATTGTGTAAGCGATGGATAAAACCGCATATAGACCTCATGTAAAAGAAGATGTAGAATAACATCATAAAATTTACAAGGAGGTCTTTAATTATGTTTATGCAAAATACATACACAACAGAAATGAAGGAGCAATACATAGAAGAGTACAGAAATTCAGGTAAGCGATGGATAAAACCGCATATTGAAACCTCAAGCAAAATCCTATATAATTGGGATAAAGCTTGAGGTTAACA
>CANRQH010000033.1 GCA_947632745.1 uncultured Clostridia bacterium
TTCCAACATAGCCATTTTTAAGTTCTACTTTCTTATACATATAAATTCCTCCCTTTCTCGCATAACATTTTTATTTTGGGGACAACTTTTTATAAAAATATCTGTCCAAAATTATAAACTATTTATTTACACTTTCAATTTCTTGTAATTCAAATCTATATTTTTGTTTTACATTTGGGTATTTTTCATGGTCCACCTCTGATAAAAACATATCTAATGGTCTTGCATATATTAAGGTTGTATCTCCATAAAGTCCACGGTATATTACAAGTTTTTCTCTTGTTTCACTGTGTATTGCTACATCTTCTACTATGTAATAGTCTCCTTTAAAGTGCTTGTATATTCCTTTGATTTTTAGTTCGTTCATACTAATGCCTCCCTATTTTTCATATACAACCACTCCTGTTTCTTTTATTTCTTCAATAGTATATACTTTTTCACTCATTTTACAATATCCTCCTTTATATAATATTATCCTTAAATAAACAAAAATCCATTTGCCCCTTAATTTTAGGACGAAATGGATTTTCCGCGGTACCACCTAAGTTAGTAACCGCTTTATATACATTTTTTTTGGTTACTCTCTTCATTTTCTTTTAACGTAAGAAATACGGCAAAACTTACTTTTCTTTCTGCTTTGCAACTATTAAGGTGATAATAAATAATTTTTACTTGCTTTGCTTTCAGCGATTCACAAAGCTCTCTTGTTAAGATATTACATTATTTATGTTGTCCTTAATTTTGTTTTTATATATTTTATGTTTTCTATATTATCACAAAAATTGAATTTATGCAAGGGGTTTTAGCATTTTTATAGGAAAATGTAATCAGTATGTGAAAATGTCCCAAAGGTTATAAACCTTTGGGACAAGGTGATTGGTTGACAAGTTACATGTTACATTTGGATTACCTTCTCCATTCGTATTCTTCGAGTGTGTAGGGTCCTCCTGCTGCTATGAACTCTACTGGATCGCACTCGTGGTAGCTATACTTCCCATCTTTGCTAATATCATCGAGGTATGCCACCTTAGTTGCCCGCATGATGCCATATCCCTCGAATTTAGGATTGGCAACTATTGCCATCGTCGTCGTGTTACCAGAGGTCATTGAGAATTCATAGAACTTCATGTCATCATTCCACCTTTCTTTTAGGACTTACAAAGCCCCGTGTTTTGTGTTGTTATGATTGTATTATAGCATAAACTCGCAAGAAAGTCAAATTATGTAAATTGTACAAAAAAGAACCGGTCCCTGTTGTACCTGTGGAACATTACCACAACTCCTCTATTTTATATTCTTTCTCCAGCTTCTCGTTAAAATAAACTGTACTTAATAATTTAAGTTCTCGCAGGCTTTCATCTTTTAAATTAAAATTAAAAAGCTTTTTAGAAGGTGCAGAAGTTATATATTTTAGAGCTATCCATGTACTTGGTGTTATAGATATTGCACCTTTATCTTGAGTGGCACAATTATTGCATTTTACCCCATTATCTTTTATGCTAAAATGAGTTATATTTTCTTTTTCTTTACAATTTGTGCATTCTTCTAGTCTTGGTTTAAATCCTAAAAAAGTAAGTAATTTTATTTTAAATATACTTAAAATAAAATCCATATCTTTATCAGTTTCTGATATCATATAAAGAGTATTTAGAAACAATTGTAAAATCTTATAACTGTTTTCGTTTTCATTTGTTACATCTTGAATGATTTTTGTAATGTGCATTGCGTATTTTAATTTGTCTAAATCTGTTCTTATATTATAAAACATTTCTATTGTATCACATGAATTCATTGAATATGTATCTTGAGATTTGTATAAAATATATTCTCCAAAAGCCAAAAATTGTGTGCCTGCTAAAAGGCTACTAGTTTGACGCCTAGAGCCTTTAGCTGCACACGATATTTTTCCGGAAACCTGGTGTTAAAATTGTAAGCATTTTATCATAGTCCCCCATATTACTTTCTGAAATTATTATTCCCTTTGTTTTTATAATCCCCATTTTGTTCCACCTTTTGTAGATTTTCTAAATTGTTTTGTATATTTTCTATTTGCTTTAATTCTAGAAATGTGTCTACATTTCCAGTTGATTTAAACATATTCCATGCGATATCTTTTATCATAATGTTCACTTCCTTCTTGTGTTATTCTCTCCATAGTTTTTGGTTTTTATTCTTTTGTTTTTCATCCCTTTTAACTTATTTCAGAAACCTTCTTTCTAATACGTTACTACTAGCAGGTTTTAAATATTTTGATTTGATTTAAAAAATTTTTCATTATTTATCCAGTCTTCTTTTACTTTTACCCATGTTTTTAAATTTATTTTTATTCCGAAATTTTTTTCCATATCTTTTCTTGCATATGTTCCTATCCTTTTTAGCATCTCCCCATTTTTTCCTATTATTATACCTTTATGAGAATCTCTTAGACAATATATTACAGCTTCTATATTGTATATAGGTTCTTTGTTTTGAGTTTTTGTAAGTTTCATTTTTTGAACTTCTACAAATATTCCATGTGGCACTTCATCTCTTAAAAGTATTAAAGCTTTTTCTCTAATTGTTTCTTCTGCTAATTGCCTTAAAGTTTGGTCTGTATATTCTTCTTTATCATAATATTTTGGACCTTTATTTAAGTTTTTTTCTATTTCTGATAAAACTTCTTCTTTACATTTTGGCTTTATAGCTGAAATTGGAATAATTGCTGAAAAATCGTATTCATTTTTGTATAAGTCTATTATTTTAGCCAACTCTTCTTTGTTTACTAAATCTATTTTGTTTATTATTAAAATACATTTTTTGTTTGATTCTTTTATTTTTTCTAATATTTTCTTGTCTCCCCTGCCTATTTCTTTGCTGTCCGCTTCTATCAAAAATAAAACAATATCACTATTTTGAATAGCATCCCATGAGAGTTCTACCATATTTTCATTTAACTTTGCTTTTGGCTTATGAATTCCTGGTGTGTCTATAAAAATTATTTGTGAGTTTTCTCGGTTTACTATTCCTCTTATTTGAGTTCTTGTGGTTTGCACTTTATTTGCTATTGCAGCTATTTTTTCTCCAACAAGTAAATTTATTAGCGTAGATTTTCCTACATTTGTTCTTCCACAAATGGTTACAAACCCTGATTTAAATTCTTCTTCCATGTAATACCCCCAGCTACTTAAAAACTCTCACAATATCATTGTATGTTACAAATATTGATAGTGCAATGAGTATTGAAAAACCTAAAAGTTGAATTTGAATTTCTGTATTTTCTTTTAATGGCTTTTTTCGTATTGCTTCTATAATTAATAATAAAATCTTTCCTCCATCTAAAGCAGGTATTGGTAGTAAATTTGTAATTCCAAGTGATACTGATATCATAGAAAGCATATATAAATATTCCATTATTCCAGATGTTCCGTGAAACCAAGCTTGATATACCAACAGGTCCTGTTAAATCATCTAAGCCAACTCCACCAGTAAAAAGCATTTTTATGCTTTCTATTAGTGCAAAAGAAAAGTTTCCTGTTGCTTTTATTGCTGCCATAAGATTACCTGATAAAATAACAACTATTATAAAATAAACAATTAAACCAAATACAATATTTACCAAAGCACCTGCTGCAACTATTGCAATTCTTTTTGGTATGCTTGCCTTGTTAAATGCTCCTTCTGCTTCAGATGCCTGTTCTTCTCCTTCCATGCTTACAAATCCACCTAAAGGAATTAAACGTAAAGCATATTTTGTTTCTTTTCCTTGCTTTGAGAAAATTTGTGGTCCAAATCCTATTGCAAATTGATTTACTTTTACTTTACAAAGTTTAGCTACAATAAAGTGTCCTCCTTCGTGTATTAATATTAAAAATCCTAGTAAAAATATAATCTTTATTGCTGAAATAATAAAACCTACCAAATTTACCTCCCAACTAAAATTTAATTTTTTAATTTCAAAAAAATTTGAAATTCGTTTTTATTAAAATCTTTAAATTATACTATATTCCAACTATTATAACCATACCGAAAAAATCATATATGCAAAAGGTGTTAAAAATATTAAACTATCGATTCTATCTAACATTCCACCATGCCCTGGTAGTAAATTGCCATAGTCTTTTATATCTACAAATCTTTTAATAGTAGATGCTACAAAATCTCCTATTTGACTTATTATACTTAAAATAATACTTATTATGCTAATTGATAAATATGAATATTCTATACCCCAGAATTTATTTGCAATAAATAAATAAATAAGTGATATAATAATTGATGCAATAATTCCTGCAACTGAACCCTCGATTGTTTTTTTAGGGCTTATTTTGCTAAATGTATGCTTTCCAAAAAATCTTCCAATTAAATATGCAAATATGTCAGTTGCCCATGCTATTACAAAACATAATGCTAAAAGCGTTTTGCCATGTTCCATACATCTTATTAATTCTAAAAACATTAAGAAAAATGGAATATATAAAATCCCAAGCAAAGTATATGCTACATCTTTAAAAGTAGTTTTCATCTCTGTTAAAATAACCTGCAAAAACAAAAGTAGCATAATAAAAGGTATCGAAAATACTAATAATTTAATTAAATTTTCAAAATCTAAAAATGTAGCCCATATTATAAATATATTACTTAAATACCCTATCCATTCTACAGGCTTTGAAACTTTTTTTATTGCATTAAAGTATTCATACATACATATAATACTTGCAATTAAGATTACTCCACCTATTATGTATTTATTACAATATAAAAATACTAATATGACAATTGGTATTCCAAATACTGTTGTTAAAATTCTTTTTAAATCCATTTTTAATCCCATTCTTTCTAAAGTTCCTCTTTGGCTGAAAAAATTTTTTCCTTTATTTAAGTTTCTTTCAACCTTTTGCCCTTTCAATTTGCTTCAAATTTTCTTGTTCTTTTTTGATATATATTTTTAATTTGCTCCAAATTTTCTTGTTCTTTTTTGATACTCTATTATTGCTTCATCTAAATCTTCTTCTGTAAAATCTGGCCAATATTTATCAACAAATAAAAACTCTGAATATACAAGTTGCCATGGTAAAAAATTACTTAATCTCATTTCTCCACTGGTCCTTATTAATAAATCCGGATCTGGCTGTCCATTTGTGTATAGCTTATTTGAAACAATATTTTCATCTATATCTTGGATTTTAATTTTTTTGTCTTCTACATCTTTTGCTATTTCTTTTACTGCTTTAACAATTTCTGCCCTTCCACCATAATTTAGTGCTATATTAAAAGTTACTCCTGTATTATTTTTAGTTCTTTGAATGCAATTTGCAATTCCTTTTTGCATTCCCGGTTTAAAAGCTGTTGTATCACCTAAAAATTGAACCTTTATATTTTCTGAATCTGCTCTTTTTGAATAATCTTCTATGTAATTTTGAAGTAATATCATTAAACTATTTACTTCATCTTCTGCTCTTTTCCAGTTTTCTGTTGAAAAAGCATATACTGTTATATATTTTAATCCTATTTTATTTGCATATCTTACTATTTTTTCAAGGGTTTTGGCACCTTCTCTATGTCCAAATGCAACAGGCTTTCCTTTTGATTTTGCCCAACGTCTATTGCCATCCATAATTATTGCAATATGTTTTGGTAAATCTTCTTTATTAAAATTCACTTTAAAAAACATCCTTTCAATTTATATAAACAAAATTATTATTGTCTTTTGTTTACACAATTAATAATCCTTTTGAATAAAATTTACTTATTTCTGTCTTTTATATATTCAGCTAAATTTCTTAGAAATTCAGCTTTTTCTCCAAAACCATTTGTAATTTCAATTGCATCTTTTGTTATTTCTTCTAGTATTGATTTTGCTTTTTCTAATCCATATTTAGAAACATATGTGCATTTGCCTTTTTCTTCATCATTTCCAACAGGCTTTCCTGTAATTAATTCATTTCCTTCAACAGATAAAATATCATCTTTTATTTGAAAAGCTAATCCAATTTTTTCTGCATATTCTGTTAATTTTTCTAAATCTTTTTCATTACAATCTGCTAAAATTGCTCCCATTCTAACACATAATTTAAGAAGTTCTCCTGTTTTGTTTTTATGAGTATATTCTAGGTATTCACTTGATATTTCTTTGCCTTCATATTCAGTATCTACATATTCTCCTGCAATCATTCTATCAACAGCTAATGAAAATTCATTAAATATTTTTAATTTTTTATTTAATTCATCTGGATTTTTTGTATTTAATAAATCTTCACTTATTACTATATAGCCATTGTTTAAAAGGCCATCCCCTGCAAGGATTGCTGTTGACTCATTAAATTTTTTATGGTTTGTTAATTTTCCATGTCTGAAATTGTCATTATCTATTGCAGGTAAGTCATCATGAATTAATGAAAAATTATGCACCATTTCTATTGCTACAGCATATGGCATAGATTTTTCTATATCTTCTTTAAATAATTTATATGTTGCTAAAACTAGTATTGGTCTTAATCTTTTACCACCTGCCATTAAGCTATATTCCATAGAATTATTTAAAATTCTTTCAGGACAAGCTCCATTTCTTATATATTTTTCTAATTCTTCTTCTATTTGCGTTTGATATTTTTTTAATTCAGTTTTAAAGTCCATTTGGAAGCATTCCTTTCTGTTGCTATTGCTATTATTTAATGTTTCATATTTATATTAAAAATATCTTTTACTTTATATAAGTTGAAAGTATTTTTATAAATTATTATATTGAAAGTATCTCTGTTTCTTTATTTGATAAAATTTTATCAATTTCATCTATTGATTTATCTGTTAATTCTTGAATTTTATTTTCTGCTTGTTTTATTTCATCTTCTGTCATTTCTCCATCTTTACCCATTTTTTTAGCTAAATCTATTCCATCACGTCTTGCATTTCTTACAGATATTTTTGCTTCTTCTGCTAATTTTTTAATATCTTTTACAAGTTCTTTTCTTCTCTCTTCTGTTAATTCTGGAAATGTAAGTCTAATTACTTTTCCATCATTATTTGGATTAATTCCAATATCTGATGCAAGTATTGCTTTTTCTATTTCTTTTAATATTGAAACATCCCAAGGTTGAATTACTATCATTCTTGCTTCTGGAACTGAAATTCCTGCAACTTGATTTATTGGTGTTGGTGTTCCATAATAGTCTATTCTTACTTTGTTTAATATTGCAGGATTGGCTCTCCCTGCTCTAACTTCTGCAAATTTTTCTTTTAAATTTTCTATTGATTTATCCATTTTTTCTTTAATAATATTATAATCCATAATTTTTTACTTATGTGAGATTTTTGCCCACATAATCCTCCTTTTTTATTTATTTTTAATATTTTATGTAAAAAATTTTTTACTATGTTAAACTAATTGTTATTTTACTACTGTTCCTACTTTTTCTCCTTTAACTGCTCTTACTATGTTTTCTGGGTCCGCTATTCCAAATACTATAAGTGGAATATTATTATCTTTACATAGTGCAGTTGCTGTTGAATCCATAACTTTTAAATCTTTTTCTAAAACCTCTTGATATGTTATTTCATCATATTTAAATGCTTTTGGGTCTACTTTGGGATCTGCTGAATATACTCCATCTATTGATTTTCCAAGTAGAATTGCCTCTGCTTCTATTTCTGCTGCACGAAGTGCTGCTCCTGTATCTGTTGTAAAGAATGGATTTCCTGTACCACAAGCAAATATAACAACTCTTTCTCTATTTAAGTGCTTAATTGCTTTTCTTTTTATAAATGGTTCCGCAACTTCTCTCATTTCTATCGCTGTTTGTACTCTAGTATAAACTCCTCTAGCTTCTATTGCATCTTGAAGTGCTAAAGCATTCATTGCAGTTGCTAGCATTCCCATGTAGTCTGCTGTTGTTTTTTCCATTTGTTCACCATTTCTTCTTCCTCTCCAGAAGTTTCCTCCTCCAACTACTATTGCAACTTGTACTCCCATTTCTACTATTTCTTTTACTTTGTCACATATTGCTCCTACAACTGGTATGTTTATTCCTGTCTTATCATCTCCAGCTAGTGCTTCTCCACTTAATTTTAAAAGCACTCTTTTATATTTTGCTTCTGACATTTTAAATCTTTCCTTTCTTTATACATTTAATTTCCCCTATTCTATCACAAATAAATAAATTAAACAATACTTCATTAAAAATTATTTTACTATTTATTACCATTTTACAGATTTCGACAAATTTCGCGTTTAATTTATTTTATAATATATTTTAAGGCTACCTGCCTTGGATTGGAGGTGATAGATTTGTCTAATCCAAAACATATGAGAAAAAACACTAGTAGATTTTCTAAATTTTCACATAAATTTATGAACATTATAAAAAATATTTATGAAATATTGAAAGTGTTACAAATTTTAGCGGAATTTTTTCGCTAAAAAAAGTCGAGCAGTGCGATGCTCGACTTTTTTGTGATAGCACTTTGCTATCAACCGGCTACATTAGATTTGCCTAACCCTTTATACTATATATTATACTCTAAAATAGAAAAAAATCAACTATTTTCAAAAAAATTCTCGAAAAGTCTTCGACATTTTTCGACATTTAGGACTCCCATCTAGAAAAAGCAAGTGTTTTTCATATTTTTTTTAATATAAACTTTTATTAGTGTTTTGATAATTTAATTTATTCACAAATTTCGACATTTTTCATACTATAATATTAAAGCAACTAATTGCTAATTTATGCCCTAAATAAATTTAGTTTAACCTTATTTTAATAAAATAATATGCTAAATTTAAATGGGTAAATATGGAGGATATATAAATGGAAGATAAAAACATGGATTTCGAGATGAAAAAACCTGGACCTCATTGTCCAGTAATTGATGTCAATGGATTAATTTCTAATGGTAAACAATTTGACCTAGAGATTAATTTACCAGAAGACAATAGAGATGTAATATATGGTACAGTTAAAAATATGTTTAAAGAACCAATAAAAGATGCAGTTGTAAAATTAATAGAAATTGATTTTTGTAAAGAAGGAAGAAAAAAGAGAATACCTGTATCTCATACTTTTACAGATGAATATGGTGAATTTGTTTTTGGTCCTTTATGCCCAGGAAAAGAATATGCTATTGATATTTGGGTAAATGATGTTCGTCACTACAAATTAGATGTTAAAGGTCATCGTGACTTAAAATGTTTAAGAGCAGGAAACCCTGAACATTGCGGATGCAAAGACGAAAAATAAATTAATTTTTATTTTTATTTTTTTTGTTAGAGCCTATATATAGGCTCTTTTTTTACTTTTTGCCAATAAATACAAATTTCAAAATTGCATAAACACACAAAAATAAGTCACAATATTATTATACTTTTTTTGTAAACAAGTATTCAAAAAAATTTTAAGAAAGGATGTAAAAATATGAGAAATTCAATAAAAATTACATTATTTTTAATTTTCTTACTAAGTTCATTAATTTTAATCCCTAATCTATCTAATGCAACAAGTGCATCTGTTGATTCTGAAGCACAATTACTTGAAGCACTTCAAAATATTGAAAATGGAGAAACTATAACGCTTACAAATAATATATCTTTGACTAGACCTGTAGAAATAAGCAATACAAAATCTTTCACAATAAATGGTGATGGACATACTATAACTAGAGAAGTTTCAAGCTGGCAACCTGTTGGTGCAAATGGTACTTTAATTTCAGTAGGTGCAAATACAACTGTTACTTTAAGTAATATGACTTTAGAAAACAGTCAAAAATATGGTGTACAAGCATATAATGGTGGTTATGTTATATTAGATGAAGTAAAAATACAAAATTGTGGATATGGTGGTGTTCTTGCCAACGCTGGTACAGTAGAAGTTAGAGCATTATATCTAGGTCATAATGGTAGAGAAGATTCTAACAATGGTATAGAAATTGCTAAATCTGAAACTATTTCTGAATCTGAAAACAATCCTAAAATTGTAATGAATGGTACTTTAAATACAGACCAAACAGTAAATGTTGTATATGTTGATATAGATGACCCTATTGCTACTTTTACGATTGAAAACACTGATAATACAGTAAATAAAGTATTTTTAAATGGTAACCAATTAGTTGTAACTGACCAGAACAATAATATTTTATATACAAGTAATTCTATAGAAGGTGTAGATGTTGCAGGAGAAGGTTATACTCCACCAGCACCTGTCGTAGAAGAAGAACCAGAAAAAGATCCAACTCCAAAAACAGGTATAGACAACTCTTTTGGTTTAGCAATAATCGCTATTGTTTTATCAATTTTTGCAATTGTAGTATTAAGAAAGGATAATTAAATATTAAATGAACTTTAGCCTACATTTTTATAAATATATGTAGGCTTAATCATTTTAATATTTATAAAACTAAAATGAAAAAAAATTTTGATAAATTTATCTTAGCAATATTTTTAATTATTATTGTTCTTTCAATTTCATATATACTAAAAAGCGTTTATGATATATATACTTCCAAAAATCAAAAAAAATTATTAAATGAACAAACTAACAATTTGAAAAATATTGAAATTTCAAATGGTACAGAAAAATTAGATGAAAACATTACTAATGATGCTACTTCTATTGTAGAACAAAATGAAATTTCTAATAATGAAACAGAAAATGAATCTGATGTCAATTCTGAAGATTCTTTTGTAAATCAAAATTCTGAAAGAATATCAAAACTTCAAGAATTACAAAAAGAAAATAGTGATATAAAAGCTTGGATTGAAATTGAAAATACAGATATAAATTACCCTGTTTTGCAAGGAAAAGACAATTCTTATTATATGAAACATAATTATAAGAAACAATATTCTACAAATGGCTCTATATTTTTAGATAAAGATTATTCTTGGGAAAAACCTAGTTGCAACTTATTAATTTATGGACATAACAATAAAAATGGTACTATGTTTCAAAGTTTATTAAAATATGAAAGTAAAAATTATTATGAAAAACACCCTACAATAAGATTTACAACTAACACTCAAGACTTTATATTTGAAATATTTGCTGTTTTTAAGTCTAGAGTTTATTATAAAAATGAAAAAAATGTTTTTAGATATTATTATTTTATAGATGCAAATAATGAAGCAGAATTTAATGATTATGTAAACAATTCTAAAAATGCTTCTCTTTATGACACTAAGAAAACTGCCACTTATGGAGACAGGCTTTTGACTTTATCTACTTGCTCTTATCATGTGGAAGATGGAAGATTTGTGGTAGTTGCAAAATGCACCTTATAAAAAGCCTCTAGTTAGTATTTAAGCTAACTTGAGGCTTTTTTATTTAAATATCATATTTTGGTTTTGGAGAATAAGTTGTATGCAAATATTTATGAGCTTTATGGCTTCCTGGTTTTTCTAAATATTCTTCATATATTTTTTTAATTGTTGGATTTTCATGTGATTTTCTAACTGTGCTTTTTTCATCTATTGAATATAAGCTGTCAGCTCTACGTTTTCTTACATCTACATTCATTCTTGTTTTAGCACTTTTTATAGGTTGACCTCCACCCATTACACATCCTCCTGGACATGCCATTATTTCTACAAAATGATATGGAGATTTTTTATCTTTAATTTGGTCCATTATTTTTCTTGCATTTGCTAAACCACTTGCAACAGCTATTTTAATTTCTTTTCCTGCAACATTTAAAGTAGCTTCTTTTATTCCTTTTTCTCCTCTAACTTCTTTATATTCTATTTTGTCCATAGATTTATTTTCTAAAGTATCTACTGCTGTTCTTATTGCGGCTTCCATTACTCCACCTGTTGTTCCAAATATTGCTCCTGCTCCACTTGCTTCTCCCATAGGGTCATCAAAATTGCTGTCTTCTAATTCAACAAAGTCAATATTTGCTTGTTTTATCATTTTTGCAAGTTCTCTTGTTGTTAATACATAATCTACATCTCGAACACCATCTACTTCCATTTCTGGTCTTGAAGCTTCATATTTTTTTGCAATACATGGCATAATAGAAACTGTACAAATTTTGTTTTTATCTATTCCATATTTTTCAGCAAAATATGATTTTATTACTGCTCCAAACATTTGATGTGGAGATTTACAGCTTGATAAATGATCTAATTGGTCGCCATAGTTTTTCTCTGCAAATCTTACCCAACCAGGACTACAAGATGTAATCATAGGTAAAGTACCATTTCCTGTAAGTCTTTCTACAAATTCATTTGCTTCTTCCATAATTGTAAAATCTGCGCCTGTATTTGTGTCAAATACTTTGTCAAATCCTATTCTTTTTAAAGCTGTTACCATTTTTCCTTTTGCATTTGTTCCAATTGGCATACCAAATTCTTCTCCAATAGCTACTCTTACAGCTGGAGCTGTTTGAACTACAACAAAGGTATCTTCATCTTTTAATTTTTCCCATACATCTTCTATATATTCTTTTTCATGTAATGCTCCTGTTGGACAACTTACAATACATTGACCACAAAATGTACAATCTACATCATTTAAACTCTCATTATATGTTGTAGAAATACATGATTCAAAACCTCTACCTGTGCTTGATATTGCACCTATTTCTTGTACATTTTTACATGCCGCTGTACATCTTCTACATAAAATACATTTATTAGATTCTCTAACAATTGCTGGAGATTTATCATCTATTGGGTGATTTTGCATCTCACCTTCATATTCAATATCTCTCATATTAAACTTTTCTGCTAAATTTTGTAATTCACAATTCCCTGAACGTACGCATGTTAAGCAATCTTTAGGGTGGTTAGATAAAATTAAATCAAGTATTACTTTTCTTGCTTCTACTACACTTGGTGT
>CANRQH010000034.1 GCA_947632745.1 uncultured Clostridia bacterium
GTACAGGAATAAAAAGAACAACAGGTCAGCATCCAGGAGGAATTATTGTTGTACCAAAAGGAAGAGAAATATATGAATTTACACCAGTTCAACACCCAGCAGATGACCCAGATTCAGATATAATAACAACACACTTTGATTACCACTCAATAGACCAAAATTTATTAAAACTAGACATACTAGGACACGATGATCCGACAGTAATAAGAATGCTACAAGACCTAACAGGAATAGACCCTACAAAAGTTCCATTAGATGACAAAGCAACAATGTCACTATTTTGTTCAACCGAAAGTTTAGGAGTAACACCAGAACAAATAAAATCACAAGTAGGAAGCTTTGGAGTACCAGAATTTGGAACAAAATTCGTAAGAGGAATGCTAGTAGATACAAAGCCAACAACATTTGACGAATTAATAAGAATATCACGGACTTTCACATGGAACTGACGTATGGTTAAATAACGCACAAGAGCTTATACAAAATGGTACAGTAACACTAAAAGAAGCAATATGCTGTCGTGATGATATAATGATATATTTAATAAAAGAAGGACTAGACCCAAATAAAGCATTCAAAATAATGGAATCTGTTCGTAAAGGAAAAGTTGCAGGAGGAAAAGAAGCAAAATGGGAAGAATATAAACAAATAATGAAAGAGCATGATGTACCGGATTGGTATATAAAATCATGTGAAAAAATAAAATACATGTTTCCAAAAGCACATGCTGCAGCATATGTAACAAATGCATTTAGAATAGCATGGTTTAAGGTACATGTACCAAAAGCATATTATTCAGCCTTTTTCTCAATAAGAGCAGCAGACAATTTTGATGCATCATGCATGATACTTGGAAAAGAAAAAGTAAAAAACAAAATGAAAGAAATAGACATGAAAGGAAATTCAGCAACGAAAAAAGAACAAGATATGTATGCAGTACTAGAGTTAGTACTAGAAATGTATGAAAGAGGAATAAAATTCTTGCCAATAGACTTATATAAATCACATTGGAAAAACTTCACCATAGAAGATGAGGGAATTAGACCACCATTTGCAAGTATTGCAGGCTTGGGTCCAATAGCAGCAGAAAGTTTATGGAAAGCAGCTCAGGAAGAAGAATTTATGTCAATAGATGAAATAAGAATAAGAGCTAAACTTGGAGATTCAAATATAGATATGCTACGCGAATTCGGCTTATTAGATGGAATGCAAGAAAGTAACCAAATTAGCCTGTTTGGGTAAGTGTTAATGAGTGCTTCCTTTTTTGACACAAGAAAAAAATTAATTAAATAATAAATAAATCACAAAGGAGACCATTAATATATAAAAGATGAATTTAAAAAGGGAATCTATTAATAGATTCCCTTTAATAATATATTAGTGTGTAAATTTAAAAATAAAATTTTATATATTATTCAACAGTAACAGACTTAGCCAAGTTTCTAGGCTTATCAACATCCAATCCTTTTTCTTTAGAAACGTAATAAGCAAGAAGTTGTAAAGGAATAATTGCCAAAATAGGAGTTAAATAAATATTTGTATCTGGTACAGTAATTACATTATCAAAAATAGATAAATCAATTAATTTAGAAACCTCCTCAGAAACAACAACAGTAGTTATAGCACCACGAGTAATAAGTTCTTCAATATTACTAGAAGTTTTCTTTTCTAAATCTTTATCTGTCATAATTCCAATAACATTAATACCTTCTTCAATTAAAGCAATAGTTCCATGTTTTAATTCACCTGCAGCATAGCTTTCAGAGTGAATATAAGAAATTTCTTTAAGTTTTAAAGAAGCTTCATCAGCTGTTGCATAATCTATACCTCTACCTATAAAGAAAACATCTTTTTCTTTAAACATTTTTTTAGCAATAGGAGCAATATTTGAAGGATTTTTTAAAATATCTTCAATTTGATTAGGTAAAGAAAGTAAACCTTGTTTTATTTCATTTAGTTCTTGAGATGTAGCAGTTTCTAAAACTTCTGCAAAATAAATAGCAAGTAGGGTCAAAAGAGTTATCTGAGAAGTATATGCTTTAGTTGATGCAACTGCAATTTCTGGTCCAGCGTGAGTATAAACACAGTAGTCAGCCTCTCTTGAAATAGAGCTTCCTATAACATTTGTAATAGCTATAGTTTTAGCATTTTTTTCTTTAGAAAGTTTTAATGCTGCTAATGTATCTGCTGTTTCACCAGATTGACTAATAAAAATACATAAAGTTTTTTCATCAACTAATGGATTTCTATATCTATATTCTGATGCAATATCAACTTGAGTGCGAATTTTACACAATTTTTCAATAGTATTTTTTACACTAAGTCCTGCGTGCATTGCAGTACCACATGCTACAATATAAATTTGTTGTAAAGAACTTAAATATTCTTTAGTAAACCCTAAATCATCAAAATTACATTTTGGGCTATCTAATCTAGAACCTATAGTTTCTCTTACACTTGTAGGTTGCTCCATAATTTCTTTAAGCATATAATCAGGGTATTCTGCTTTATCTGCAGCCATTGCATCCCAAGTAATAGTAGTTGAAGCTTTTTTAGTTTCATTTAAATTTTCATCATAAAATTTAATATTATCTCTAGATAGTACAACATATTCAAAATTTTCTAATAAATAAAAATCTTTTGTATAACTTAAAATTGCAGGGATATCTGATGCAATGTAATTTTCTCCTTTTCCTTTACCAATAACAAGTGGACTGTCTTTTCTTACAACAATCATGTTATCAGGGGCATATACAGATAAAATTTCTAATGCAAAGCTTCCAATTAATTTATCACATGCTTTTTTTACAGCTCTTAAAAGTCTTAAATTATCATCTTGTGTATCATTTTTATAAAAATAACTAATTAAGTTAGGTACAACTTCTGTATCTGTTGAAGAAACAAAAGTATAGCCATTTTCCTCTAAAAATTTTTTAAGTTCAATATAATTTTCAATAATTCCGTTATGAACAACTGAAAAAGAATTTGTAGAATCTGTATGTGGATGAGAATTTATTTTTGAAGGAATTCCATGAGTTGCCCATCTAGTGTGAGCAATACCAATAGTACCTTCTAATTTTTTTGTATCATCTAAATTAGATAGATTTTCAACACGACCTTTATCTTTAACAACTTTAATTTCATTTCCCTCAATAGTTGAAATTCCTGCTGAGTCATAACCTCTATATTCAAGTTTTGAAAGCCCCGCCAATAAAATAGGGGTAGCTTTTTGTTTTCCAATGTATCCAACAATTCCGCACATAAAAAAATCTCTCCTTTAAAATAAATTTTTGCTATATTAGTATGCTGTTACTTTTGATCTTACACAATATATTACAACAAATTGGAAAATGTTTCAAGTCTTTAATAAAATTTTTTCTATGTTGAATAACTAAAAGAAATCTGCTATAATAACAAAGAAAGAGGAATAAATATGTTTAATATAGAAGAAGAATTAAAAAAATTGCCAAAATCTCCAGGTGTATACTTAATGAAGGATGTTGATGACAATATTATATATGTAGGTAAGGCAGTTAATTTAAAAAATAGAGTAAGTTCATATTTTAGAAAAACAAATAAAACAGACAGAATTTTAAAAATGGTATCTTTAATTGACCACTTTGAATACATTGTAGTTAGCAATGAAGCAGAAGCATTAATTTTGGAATGTAATCTTATAAAAGAAAATAGACCAAAATATAATGTACTTCTTAAAGACGATAAAAGTTACCCATATATAAAAATAGATGTAAAATCTGATTTTCCAAATGTTATTATTACAAGAAGAGTTGTAAATGACGGGTCAAAATATTTTGGACCATATGCAAACCCTCGGTGCTGCAAAAGAAATGGTAAATTTTATAAAACAAAAATATAAAATTAGGCAATGTAGAAATTTTAAATCAAATACAAGAGCATGCTTGAATTATCATATAAAAAGATGTTTAGCACCATGTATTGGCAATGTAAGCAAAGAAGAATATAGAAAACAAATTGATGAAATAATAGATTTGTTAGAAGGGAAGACAAATAAAATTTTAAAAGATTTAGAAAATCAAATGAAAGAAGAAGCTAAAAAACTTAATTTTGAGGAAGCATCATACATTAGAGATAGAATGATAGCAATTCAAACTGCATCTCAAAAACAAAAAGTTTCAAATATTTCAGAAAACAATATTGATGTTATCGGAATTGCAAAATCTGAATTAGAAGTTTGTGTAGAAATCTTTTTTGTACGTGGCAGCAAAATGATTGGAAGAGAGCACTACTTTTTTGACAATTTACAAAACATGGAAGACAAAGAAATTATATCTGGTTTTATAAAACAATATTACATGGAAGGTGTAAACTTACCAAATAAAATAATGATAAGGGAAGAGCTAGAAGATGAAGAGGCTTTAGAAGAATGGTTAAGCAAAATGGCTAATCATAAAGTTATAATACACAGCACAAAAAAAGGTGGAAAGCTTAAATTTGTTGAGATGGCAGAAAAAAACAGCAAAGTAACTTTAGAAAATAAAGAGAAAAATCAAAATGAAATACTTTTAGAATTAAAAGAAAAACTTCAAATGGAAAAACTTCCAAGAAAAATTGAAACATATGATATTTCAAACATTTCTGGAGAATATATGGTAGCTGCAATGTGTGTTATGGAAGATGGTGTAATTAAGAAAAATCTATCAAGAAGATTTAAAATAAAAGATGTTTTTGGGCAAGATGACCCAAAATGCATGGAAGAAGTAATTACAAGAAGATTAGCTCATAGTGTAGAAAATGAGCAAGATAAAGGTTTTGGAAAAATTCCAGATGCCATTTTTGCAGATGGAGGAATTACACAAATTAGAGCAGTAAGAAAAGCAGTAGATAAATATGGATTAGATATTAAAATATTTGGAATGGTTAAAAATGATAAACATCAAACAAGAGCTTTAATGGACGAAGATAGAAATGAAATGCAAATTTCTGAAAAATTATTTAATTTAATTACATTATTCCAAGATACTGTGCATGATACAGCAATTACATATCATAGAAAATTAAGAGATAAAAGTGTTATTAAATCTGATTTAGATAATATAAAAGGAATAGGGGAAGCTAAGAAAAAAGCTTTGCTTAAAAAATTTGGAAGTGTAGAGAAAATTAAAAATGCAAGTGTAGATGAAATTGCTAACGTAAAAGGAATTAATATAGATTTAGCAAAAAAAATAAAAGAATCATTAAAATAAAATCAATAAAACCCGCAAGAGCAACACAATGGCAAAATGCCCATATGTGTTGCTCTTTTGGGGGAGAAATTCATTTCTTGGTAATGACTCTTTTTATATCTCTTCGCTTACATGTCCAGTCAGTCCAACGATCCAGATTGTCTTTCACATAGTCCCCGAATTTTGTTGATACATAGAATTTGATGTCCTTCTTACAGGACATATGAATTTCCACGTAGCTTAGTTGGAAGAAACCAACCATAGATAGCAGTGGATTTGTTTGGCAATCTATGTCACCAACTCCGATTAGACATAGATCAGTACTGTCCTTTCCAGACATGAACCATTTATCGATTAGCTCGACACGATCCATGTTTTTCCTTACCCAGATTGTCCTAAGTGGATTGGGAATCCAAGTATAGGGAATTTTGGGATGGAACTTGGGCAATAGTATCTGTATATCTTCATCGTCTATCGGGTTTTTAGTGCTACTGGTATTATTGGTAGAGTCAGACTTTGACGAAGAGGTTTTCTTACCAGGGAAGTTTACTACTTTGCTGCCATTATCATAGCTGTCATCATCGTCGTCATCAATTTGGTATTCATCGAGTCTTCTCATTGAGAAAGACTTGATGAGGCCAAACAATACAGTTGCTATCAGAGCTATAATAATACTTCCTTTACAGAAAACAGACCCCCAAATCGAAATTATCCACAGTACTCTCAGCGCGGGTAGAGCATGAGGCCCTTTTTCGAATAACTCTGAAGTAAATGGAACTAAATAGAGTATGTCATGTATGGATAGTACCAAAATGAACATAAACCCCAGCATAGGAATCCCCAACATTTGATTGCGAACTGTAAATATATCAATAAATGATATAACAGTTGCCAGCAAATACGTTCCAATCTTGATATATAGGTATAGATTGGAAATCCCTGACTGCATTATAATCTTCAGAAGACCATAAGCAATCAGAATTGACGCATATGTTGAAAGAATCCAAATCCATGCACCGAAGTGACACCATCCAAACAAGTAGAAGCTTAGGAGACTAATAAGACAAACCAAAGCAATTGGCAGCCTTTTATCGTCTAAAGATGCTTCTCTCCAAACTTCAATAGGGTTGGTTGTCCGGCCTTTAATTCTAAGCCAGATATCAACTGCCAGTACAAGGGTTATGACAACACCTAGTACTATCGCTAGTAAAGTTGAACAGAAAAACAGTGTGTTACTTACATCCACGAGAGTGAGTACAATCAATGCTGTGGTCGTCGTAAGACGAGCATTCTGCAAATCTCCTCCTAGTAGTGACCGTACACGGTCAAAAATTTTGTCTATCATACGTAGACCTCCTTCTGCATTTTATTTGACTTTATTATACCATATTTTACAAAAATAAGCAACTTTTTTACTTGAAATAAGCGGAATTTAATATTATAATAAAGGCATTGAAATATACGTATATCTATTATGTTCGAATTGGAATAAAATTAAGATAGAATGGAGCTTAAAAATTTGTACATTAGGAGGAAAGAAAAAATTATGAAAATAAAAGAATTAAGATTATTAAATGTAACAATAAAACAAAATGATGAAATTATATATCAAGGGAAAGCAGAAGATGTACCAGAAGATTTAAAAGAATTAACATACGAAAAAATCTATTTTCAGGGAGTAGATGTAGTAGTAGAAATATAAGTGATAAATTAATAATGGTAAATTGATTTTAACATTGAAACTACTTTTAATTTTTTTTAATCAGTTCATTTATATAAAATGTTAAAAAAGTTTTTATAAAACACTTGAATTATAAACAAATGTTTGATATAATAAGAAAAAATTAAAAGTTGGAGATGATGATAATGAGTAATTTACAAGCAAAAGAATATAAAGATTTTGAGAAAATTAAAAAAATTAGAGAGGATGGAACTGAATATTGGAATGCTAGAGAACTAAGTGAAGTTTTGCAATATAAACAATGGAGAAATTTTGCGAAAGTTATAGATAGAGCAAAATTAGCATGTCAAAATAGTGGAAAAGATATTGATTACGATTTTGCTGAGGTTAGCAAAATCGTTGAAGCAGGTGCGTTACAGAAAAAAGTAGTTGATTACGAGCTATCAAGATACGCTTGCTATTTGATAGTTCAAAATGGAGATATAAAACAATGGAATCAAATGTTGTTAGAAGCTGCCCATAATGCAGGGGTAATAACAAACCAAGAATATGCAGAATTTCAAAATTCTGGATATATGGGATTGTATGGAGGGTTAACGGTTGAAGATATACATAAAAGAAAAAAATTGAAAGAGAAGGAAAAAATGCGAAAGGAGAAATCTTATGGACTGGACAAAGGAGCAAGAGCAAGCAATATATAAATCAAATGCTAATATTTTAGTTGCAGCAGCAGCAGGAAGCGGAAAGACAGCAGTTTTAGTAGAAAGAATTATTAATAAAATAATAAAAGAAAAAATAGATATAGATAAGCTTCTAGTTGTAACATTTACAAATGCTGCAGCATCTGAGATGAAAGAAAGAATATTAAAAGCAATATACGAAATAATAGACGGCATAGATGAGAATAAAGATAATGATATAAACAAAGAAGATATTTATGATGAAGAAACAATTAATCATCTTCAAAGACAAATAACGCTGCTTAATAAAGCCAATATATGTACAATAGATTCTTTTTGTCTAGATGTTATAAGAAATAATTTTTTTGAAATAGATATTTCTCCCAATTTTAGAATAGCAGACAATTCAGAAATTAGCTTAATAAAACAAGAGGTATTAGAAAAATTATTTGAAGAAAAATATGAAAATCATGATAGTGATTTTGAAAAATTAATAAAAACATATACTTCATACAGAGATGATACACCTTTAAAAGACTTAATTTTAAGAATACACACATATATTGGGTCAAATCCATATCCATTAAAATGGTTAGAAAATCAAATTCAAAAATTTAATATTGAAGATATAAAGCAAGATTTTTCTGAAAACATTTGGGGAAAAATTTTACTTAAAACCATGAAAGAAGAATTAGAAGATGGAATAAAAAAGTTAAAAGCAGAAGTAAAAAGACTTTCAGTAGAAAAAAATTTAGAATCTTGCATAAGAGTTATACAATCTGATATTGTACAATATGAAACTTTATATGCCAATTTAGATAATTGGGACAAAGCATATGATATAGCAAATAAAGTAGACCCTTCAAGATGGTCAGCACCAAGAAAAGTAGAAAGTGACGCAATAAAAGATGTAATAGAAAATGCCAAAGGTGTAAGAGATAATATAAAAGATATTTTATTAGCAAAAAAAGGAAAAATATTTTCATCAAATTCTGAAGAAGCCAATAATGACTTAATAGAGATGTATGAAATATTAACAAAACTTAAAAATTTAATAATAGATTTTGATAAAGAATTTAAAAAAGAAAAAAAAGAAAAAAATATAGTAGATTTTAGTGATATAGAGCATTTGGCATTAGAAATTTTGGTTAAAAATGAAGATGGAAAAATTCAAAGTTCGGAAATTGCAAAAAAATACCAAGAAAAATTCCAAGAAATTGCAATAGACGAATATCAAGACAGCAATTTAGTGCAAGAATATATATTAACTTCAATTTCTAAAGGCAACAATATATTTATGGTTGGAGATGTTAAACAAAGTATATATAAATTTAGACAAGCAATGCCAGATTTATTTTTAGACAAATATAAAAATTATAGCGAAAATGAAGCAAATGAAAAAGGCCTAAAAATAAAACTTTTCAAAAATTTTAGAAGTAGGCAAAATATATTAGATATTACAAATTTAATATTTGAGAATATTATGGGACAAGACCTTGGAGAAATAAATTACACAGAAGAGGAATATTTAAATTTAGGAGCAAATTATGAAGAAGCAAGACAAAGTATGACTTCTGAAATAGACATATTAGATGTTAAAGAAGATACAGAAAATAAAGAAGATGAGCAAGAAGTTGAATCAAATAATAATGAAACAATAGCAAATACCGACATAGATATTTCAGACGAAAATGTAGATGAGGACGAATCAGAAGAAGAACAAGTACCACAAGAAAGAATTGAAGATATAGAGTTAGAAGCTAAATTTGTTGCTAAAAAAATTAGAGATTTAATAGATAGCAAATTTCAAATATATGATAATAAAAACAAATTGTATAGGGATATACAGTATAAAGACATAGTGATTTTGCTTCGTTCAACAAAAGAAAAAGCAAATATATTTGAAAAAGAGCTAATAAAGCAAAAAATAGATGTATATTCAGATATATCCGCAGAATACTTAGATTCATATGAAATACAAATAATA
This sequence comes from uncultured Clostridia bacterium, assembly GCA_947632745.1. GTDB lineage: Bacteria > Bacillota > Clostridia > TANB77 > CAG-508 > CAG-269. Next base: position 9,553 of record CANRQH010000034.1, read on the forward strand.
ATGGATTTATTAAAAATAATAGACAACCCATACCAAGATTTGCCACTTGTTCATATTATGCTATCATGTATAGGAATGTTTACAAATGATGACTTGCTTGAAATAAGACTATGTGACAAAAATTGTGATTTTTACACTGCAATGCTAAAAGCAAGGCTTTGCGTAGGAGAAGATTTAAAACAAAAGATACAAACCTTTTTAGACAAAATAGAAGATTTTAGAGATAAAAACAACTATATGGACTTAGATGAACTAATATGGACAATTTACGAAGAAACAGGATTTTTAAACTATGTAGCATTAATGCCAAATGGTGAGCTTAGATGTACTAATTTAAAAATGCTTTTTGAAAGAGCAAAACAATATGAATCAGCTTCATTTAAAGGATTATTTAATTTTATAAATTTTATAGAAAAAGTAAAAGTAGGAAGTGGAGATTTAGAAGCTGCAAAACTTATTGGAGAAAATGAAAATGTAGTAAGAATTATGAGCATACACAAAAGTAAAGGACTTGAATTTCCTATAGTATTTTTATCTAGCACAGGGTCAGGCTTTAATATGAAGGACTTAAATGCAAAAATTTTATTACATCAAGACTTGGGAATAGGTGTAAAATATATTGATTATGAAAAACAAATAAAATATGACACATTATCTAAAATAGCTTTAAGAGAAAAACTTTTAGAAGAAAATTTAGCAGAAGAAATGAGAGTACTCTATGTTGCACTAACAAGAGCTAAAGAGAAGATTTTTATTACAGCAATAAAAAAAGACTTTGAAAAAGAAAATAAAAAAATGCAAGACTTAGTAGATATGTATAAAAAAGAAGATGGCAAAATAAATCCTATATTATTAAAAAAACATAAAAAATATATTGATTGGATATTGTTAGTTTATTTGTACAATAAAGATAGTGTTAAAGATATTATAAAGCTAAATGTATTAAAGAAAAAAGACATAGTAAAAGATTTACAAATTGGCGATGAAGAAGAAAAAAAGACAGATATATTTGAAATTTTAGAAGAGTATTCTAAAAATGTAAAAGATGAAGACATAGTAACTTTAAAAAATGAATTGGCATTTGAATATAAATTTAAAGATTTAATAAATGTTCCAACAAAAGCATCTGTAACAGGCATTGTTCATAAAAATATTGAAAAGCAAAATTATTCTTTAGAAATGGAAAATGATGCAGAGGATGATTTAAATGAAGAAATTGAAAATGAAAACGAAAATAAAACTGAGCAAGAAGAAATTAAAGAATTCCCAAAACCAAAATTTTTAACAGGAACAGAAGAAGAAAAAATAACACCAGCAAAAAAAGGAACTCTAGTTCATTTATGTATGAAAAATTTAGATTTTTCACAAGAATATGATTTAGAAAAAGTAAAAGAATTAATACAAGATTTAAAAGCAAGACAAATTATAACTGAAAAAGAAGCGGATTCTATAAATGCACAAATAATTTTACAATTTACTAAATCAAATATTTGGCAAGAACTAAAAACAGCCAAAGAAACACACAAAGAAGAACCATTTTATATAAATGTACCAGCAAAAGATGTAGTTGATGTAAATATAGATGAAAATATATTAGTTCAAGGTATTATAGATTTGTATTATATAAATTCTAATGATGAGCTAGTATTATTGGATTACAAAACAGATTTTATTGAGCAAGGCGAAGAGCAGGTTTTAATCGATAGGCATAAACCTCAGTTAATGCTATACAAAGAAGCATTAGAAAATGCACTAAACAAAAAAGTAAGCAAGGTTTATATTTATTCAACAACACTTGGGAAAGAAATTTTAATTTAAATGGAGAAAATAATATTTAGAAATGTCGAATTTTGTCGATGAAAAGTTAAGAAAGATTCTTAAAATTCATTGCAAAATTCGACAATTTATGTTTAAATAGGATTATGCAATAAATATTTTATATTGTGAAAGAGTTTATAAATTTTAGTTTATTATTTTTCTAGTTATTTTAATTTATTAAGAAATTGGCAATTTGATTTGTGCAAAAAATTATATACTTAAAACCTAAAGAATTTTTAAGAAAGTTTTCAATTTGGAAAGTTTAAAATTAAGCTTATTTAATATCGAAAATCTAATTTCTAAGAACAAAATTATTAATATTTAATTATTTATTCAATGATTAAAACAAAAACACAATTTATGTTTTTTTGTTTATTAAAATTAAATCATAAGTAAAAAAAGTTAAATCTTTAATATTATTCATGGAAGGAGGGGAGAAAAAAGAATAAAAGTAGCAAGAAAATATTTATTGTAAATTCAATAAAAAGTATATCAGACTACTTGAATAGACAAAAAAAGTCTGATATAATGGAGGAAAGTAAATGAAAGAAAACGAAACAGAAATTAATAAGACTAAAGGGACACAAAATGGAGAAAGAAAAAAATTACCCCTAAGTTCAGATATAGTATTTAAAAGAGTATTTTCGAAAGAAGAAAATAAAGGGTTACTAAAAAGTATATTAGAGGCAATACTAAAAATAGAAATAAAACAAATAGAAATAAAAAATCCAGAAATACCACGAGAGTTAAAAGATAGTAAAGCAGGAGTACTAGATATAAAAGTAGAGATAAATGAAAATACTATCATCGATGTTGAGATGCAGGTTGCAAATATGCATACTTTTATTAACAGAAACGAATTTTATTTAGTAACAACAGCAGCGAATGAAGCAAAAAAAGGAGAAGATTATTTCAAACTAAAAAAGACAATAACGATTGCCTTATTATGTGAAAATATAATAGAAAGAAATAGTTATTTTCATACAGCACACATGAAATTTGAACCATATGACAAAGAAACATATATAAATATGGGATATAAAAAAGAACAAGGAACAGTAACAAATAAACTAGAGATGATATTCATAGAAATACCAAAATTTATAGCAAAAAAGCCCGATAGTGAAAGCTTATTAAATCAATGGCTTTGGCTAATTGCTGGAAGGGAGGAAAAGATAAAAATGGCAAAAGAAAAACACAAAGAAATAGAAAAAGCAATAGAAGTAATAGACGAAATGAGTATGGATCCAAAAGAATGGGAA
>CANRQH010000035.1 GCA_947632745.1 uncultured Clostridia bacterium
CAGCTATTCACCATAATCCTTATGGAGTTGTTGCAAGTTCTATTTATGGAGTTACAATGATTTTACTTTACACTATGTCTAGCCTTTATCATGGACTAAAGCCAAACTCTACAGCAAAAAAGGTATTTCAAATTTTAGACCATTGTGCTATATTTTTACTTATTGCTGGTTCCTATACTCCATTTGCACTTTGTACATTAAGAGAATACAATCCAGCACTAGGTTGGTCTATATTTGGCATAATATGGGCAATTGCAATTTTGGGTATAGTTCTAAACTCAATAGATTTAAAAAAATTTAAAGTTTTTTCTATGATATGCTATTTAGTAATGGGTTGGTGTGTAATAGTTAAAATAAATGTTATCTATACAACTTTAGGATTAGCAGGCTTTACATTACTTGCAACAGGTGGAGTTGTATACACAATTGGTGCTATTCTTTATGGTTTAGGCAAAAAGAAAAAATATATGCACTCAATTTTTCATTTGTTTATATGTTTAGGTAGTTTATTACAATTTCTTTGTATTTTATTATATGTGGTTTAAAAAAAGACTAGTTTTCCTAGTCTTTTTTCTCATTGCAATTTTTAAACTATTAAATTAATCTTCGTAAAGCCCATCGGAATTTATACATTAACTCCTATTATTCCTCCGCAAAATTCCGCCAATTAATCCTACTATAATCATTATTAATGACATAATACTTAAAGAAAAATTTGAACTTATAATACTTGATATTATATATAAAAGTATTATGTACGATGCGCCAATTATTGCTCCATTAAGCAATCCATTTTTCTTTAATTTCCTTGTTCCTATTGAACTTCCAATTAAAATACTTATTCCTGTTAAAGTTATTATTACAGGTTTAATTGTATCTTCAGATAAATTTGTGTATGTTAACAATAGTGAAAATACGATAAGTGATACCACTGTAAATAAAAATGATATTATTATTCCTTTAATAATACTAAATATAGGTTTGTTAGTTTCAAAAGTTTCCATTTAAAATTAACCTTCCTTTCTTTTAAGTAGCAACGCAATTGCTTTATGTTTAAAATTATTTAGTATTATTATATTCTCTATAATTTTATTTATGCCCATTTTCATATTTTATGAAATTTAGATATAGCAAAATTTTATAACCTTTATATGCTCCTTTTCAAAGCTCCCTTTGCTCCAAATACACATGGACTCGTGCACTTCCAACCAGGAAATGTGCAACGTGCACCTTTTGAATATGGTAATAAATAATTATATACTTCTTTATTATTTTCTTTAGTTTGTGCTAAATATTTTTGCATAGTTTCGTTTGTTTGCTCCATTATTTCTAATTGTGCAGCTCCACATAAACGCTCTGTACATTTTAGAACAAAGTTTTCTACTGTTCCTCTTTCATTTATTTTAATTAGCATTCCTTGTGGATAATTATCTTTTAATGATTCTATATCTTTTAACCATTCTGCTTCTAATTCGGTTCCTCTTATTATTGGTGGAACATAAAACTTTGGAGTATCTAATAAAGTTATTTCATAACTTAATGTTCTATGTCTTTGTGCTTGAGCAAGCTCGGCAAATGTTGCTAAATATGTTGTACAATAATTTTCTCCGAACTCTTCTTTTCTATTTTCTCTTTGTGCAAATAAAGATAATTTTCTTTTTTTCATATCTGCATTTAATTCATCAACTTTTAAATCTGGCATTTCTTGAATAAATTCTTTAAATACATTTTTTAATTTTTCGTCAAATTTAGTATTTTTTGTTTCATCATTTATGAAGTTTTCACAGAAATGAATAATGTAATTTAATTGTGCAAAATTTGTTGTATATTCCATTGTTGTAGCTGGTGTAAATATACTAATTAAATATCTTGCATTTTCTTGAGCTAATTTTAAAGCCTTTTTTTCTTCAATTTCTGGATATTTTTCTAAAATGACATTTTTATATTTTTCAATCCATTTTTCATATAAAACTTTTTCATCATCTGATGCTAACATTTTTGTATATCTTGCTGATTTTTCTGATGTATTATACATTTTTTCATTATTTAATACTATTGCTAAAATTTTTGGAATATTTTCTAATGATAAATTATAATGTGGATGCCCAAAAACACTGTGGTGTCCTGATTTTAATGTTCCATTTACTCTTTTATGTGTTTTTTCTTGACTTTCATTGAAAAGCGTTTCCATAGTATCTGGCAAATAACAAATTCCTGCAGATTTTCCTGAAAAATCTATTGCTTCTTCTTTTGGTAATTCATATCCTATTTTTGTTGATGCGATTACTTTAATTTTCATTTTTTATAGACTCCTTTCTATATAGAAAAAATAGAATTAATTTATTTTTATTAATTCTATCTTATACTAAATAAAAAGTCAATATATATATATTTTTTAAGTTTCGGTTCAAAAAAATCCGAAACTTAAAATAAAGTTTTATTTTTCAGGCATTTTCGCATAAATCATTTGATTATTTTCTTTTTCTGGCATTACATCTATAATTTGATTTTCAAGATTCTTGTCAGATTTTAAATTTACTTTTATGTAATTTTTAGTGTAGCCAGACCATATTCCATCTGTTTCTTCTTCAAATAAAACTTCTATAATTTTACCTAAATATTTTTTGTTATATTCTGTTTGGTTATTATTTGATAATTCTATCAATTTTTGGCTTCTTTCATCTTTGGTTTTTCCATCTATTTGATTTGGTAATTTTGTAGCAAGCGTCCCTTCTCTAGGAGAATACTTAAATACATGCATTTTATAAAAACAAATTTCTTTTAAGAATTCATATGTTTTATTAAATTCCTCTTCTGTCTCTCCTGGAAAGCCTACTATTATGTCTGTTGTTAAATTTACATCTTTAAAATATTTTCTTAAAATATCTGCTACATTTCTAAATTCTTCAATTGTATATTTTCTGTTCATCCTTTTTAAAGTTTCATTACATCCACTTTGAAGTGATAAGTGAAATTGATTGCATATTTTTTCTAATTTAGAAAGCCTTTTTGCAAATTCTTCTGTTACAATTGTAGGTTCTAAAGAGCCCAATCTTATTCTTTGAATTCCATTTATTTTGTTTAAATCTTCTAGTAAATCTATTAATTTATAATTTTCTTCAAAATCTTTTCCATATGAAGCTATGTGAATTCCTGTAAGCACAATTTCTTTTATACCTTTTTTAGCAATTTTAGTTACTTCTTGAATAATATTGTCTTTATTTCTGCTCCTTATCCTACCTCTTGCATATGGTATTAAACAATATGAACAAAAATTATTGCATCCATCTTGAATTTTTATTGTGGCTCTTGTTTTTTCTGTGTATGTGACTAAGCCATATTCATCAAAATCTTTTTGCTTTGCAATGTCTGCAACATATACTTCGTTTAGATTTTCTTTATTTTTTATTTCTATATATTCTTCTACATATTTAACTATATCTTTTTTTTCTTTATTTCCCAATACTATATCTATCTCTTCTATTTCCTGTAATTTTTCTCTTGCAATTTGTGCATAACATCCAACTGCCACAACAATTAAATCTTTATTTTTTTCCTTTACTTTTCTTAATGCTTGCCTTGATTTTCTATCTGCTATATTTGTAACTGTACATGTATTTACAACATATATATCTGGGTTTTCATCTATTTTACAAATTTTGTAACCTGCTTCTTCAAATTTTTGCATCATGCCATTTGTTTCGTATTGGTTGGTTTTACATCCGTAGTGTTACAAATGCTACTTTTTTTTCTTCTTTCATTTCTTTATTTCTCCTTTTTTTGTGTCATCTGGGACGTCCTTTTAAAATTATTATTCAAAATCTTCTATCAATTGATTTAAATTTTGTAATCCATATACATCAATTCCTTGCCTTAAGCTTTCTATATCTTCTTTACCTAAATATTCTGTAAATATATCTGTAACTCTGTATAGAATTTCTTCTTGACTCTCATTTATATAATATATAGCTATTACATTATCTTTTTCTCTTACAATATAATGCCTATTTTCATCATTTAAAGATTGATTCGTTTCTTGAATTTCTTTTTCTACAGTTTCAGCATAATCTGCCCATTCGTCTATACACTCATCTGTTACATATTGATTAGATAATTCTGTCTCACTTTTCACAATATTTTGTGAATTTTGTTCTTCACTTTTTTTACTTTGATAATAGTTGAATACTTCAATTCCTATTACCAAAATTATTATTATTCCTACAGATAAAAATATTTTTTTCCACATAATAAAATACACCTCTTTTACATATTTTGGCATATTTATGTGGTTTTTATTCATTTCTAACACACATTTATATAATTTGCAACTGCTTGCTTTATAAATTCGTTAATTGATATATTCTTTTCCTCCGATTTTATTTTTGCTTCAACATGAAGTTCTGGACCTAATCTTACATTTAAAGATCCTTTACATTGTACTTCTGGTTCTTCGTTATCAAGTTTACAACCTTCTAGATAATGATCAATAGCATCTTTAAAATCTTTTTTTAATTCTTCTACTGTTTCGCCTTCAAATAAAATCAAACTATGTTTTAATCCTTCAACTTTTCCGAAAAAACATTGATCTTCATCACTATATTGTATTCTTGCCCAATATCCTTTATATTTCATTATATTATTCATTTAAATCACTCCTATCTCATATAATTTTTCCAATAAATTTTTTACAACATACATTTTTAATTCATTATTAGGGTGAGGCTTATGCAAATCTATTTTTTCATTTAATTCATCATTTATAAATGACACCCTTGAACCTGACGTTTTTCCTTTATTTTCTTCATAAAAACCCAAATTTTCTAATAATTTTTTTGCCTCATCATATGTAAAATCTTTTGGTTTTTGTTTTAATCTATTTATTAGTTTATCTATTTTACTCATATATTATACTCCTTTTACTTTTATTTTGCAACTATCTTTAGTTGCATTTTATTTTTTTAAATAATTTTTCAAAAAAGCACGTCCCAAATGACATTTCTTTTGTTGTTAAAACCATTAATGATGCTTTTTTTCTCCGTCCTCAAAAGCATCACTTCTCCATCTTCATCAGTCCTATAAATTTTTGCACCGTATTGCATTAAGTCGGTTTAATACCTCTTCGTTTGGATGACCATAGTTATTGTTTTTGCCAACTCCAATTAAAGCAATTTTAGGTTTTACTAAATCTAAAAATTCTTCTGTTGAAGATGATTTAGAGCCATGATGTGCAATTTTTAAAACTGTGGATTCTAAAATATTTGTAGATTTATATTTTGAAACTAATTCTTTTTCTGCCTGTTCTTCAATATCTCCAGTAAAAAGCATGCTAAAGTTATTGCAAACCATCTTGCATACTAGTGCATTGTTATTAACTGAATTTTCTGTAATTTGTTTTGAAGGCTCAGGCCATAAAACATTAAAATAAAAATTATTTTCAATATTGATTATATTTCCAGCTTGTACCACAATTAAATTTATTTTTTGTTTTTGTACTATATCTAAAAATTTCTGCAAATTTTCTGATGTTTCAAATTGCTTGCCAATAATTATGTTTTTTATTTTCATATTTTCCATGATGTAAAGCACACCGCCCACATGGTCTGTGTCAAAATGGCTAATTATTACATAATCTAATGTCTTTATTTTTCTATCTAACATATATGGCATTAAAGTATTTTTACCGAACATTAAAACTTTCGCTCCCTCCTCCATCCACTAAAATTGTCTTATTTTTAGGAGTTATAATTAAACATGAATCTCCCTGACCTACATCTATAAAATAAATTCTAAGATTTTTTGGAATAACCCAAATAAAGAAATTAAATATGCATATTATTAAAATCATTGAAATAATTTTTCTTTTATTTAACTTTAATTTATATTTTATTAAACTTACTAGATTTTTTACTCTCTTTTGAAAACCTGTTTTATTTTTTTCTAAATTTATTTTTACTATATAATTGATTATAAAAACTATAAAATAATAAATTATAATTTGGAATAAATTTGGTGTCACAACATAAATTTTATTTAAGGGAAGTTTTTCTCCAACTTTTGAAATAACAAGTAGCACATTTAAGAATATAGATAATATTTTTTGAATTAAGTCTATTTTAAATATTATAAAAACCAAACCTAATATTACTATTTCTCCTACTAAAAAACTTGTAATTACACTTATAATTAAGCTTGTAATACTTACAGTATTAAATGTTATAGCCGTAATTGGAATAACAGCAATACTTGCTGAAATTGTAAGTAAAATAGCATCTTTTATAAGTATCATTATTTTTGTGTTTAGAATTTTTATTATAAATTTTGTTGTTTTTTTATTTCTTCTTATTGCTTTTCTTTCTGCTCTATCTAAATAATCAAGAAAGTATTTGTTTAATGTTGATTGAAATACAATAATTCCTATTGTTCCTGCAAAAGATAGCTGAACTCCAACATTTAATATTAAAAAAGGATTATAAATTAACAGAATCATTAACGATATACTTAATGCTTCCCATGTGTCTTTTCTTCTATAAAAAAAGTTTGACATAAGAACTATAATTCCAGTAATTCCTGCTCTTACAACAGATGGTGAAAAATTCACTATACACATATACATAAAAATAACTAAACTTGTAATAGGTTTTGAATAATGTTTTCCTGCTAATTTATTAAAAATTAAACTTGATATAATTATAATATAAGATATATGCATCCCTGAAATTGCTAAAATATATGAAATATTACTTTCAGAAAAATCGTTTATAATTTTTTCTTCTATATCTGTTTTGTCTCCTAAAAGAATTCCTTGAATTATAGCTTTTTCATCTGCTTTCATTTTTGAATTATTTATTATTTGTTTAAATTTTTCAGCTAATTTATTTGTGTATTTTAATAAAAAATTCCCATTATTTTTTGATTTGATATTTACTTGATTTGCATATACTAGGCCATATACTTTTTTAGTTTTTAAATATGAACTATAATCAAATCCTTTGTAATTTGTGCGTTTTGAAGGTAATTCAAATTTTCCATTAACAGATATCTTGTCTCCATACTTTAACTTCTGATTTCGAGCATAAACCTCTAAATAGGTATTTTTATATTTTGTAGTTTCTACTTTAATTTTATATTTATTGTCCTCACAAAATACAACAGTCCCAGTAATTTCAATATTTTTGTTATCTACATTTTCATACAAATTTTCATATCTATAATTTTGATATAAAACTATTGAATTTGATATTATTGAAGAAATAATTATGATTTTAATTACTTTTTTATTGAAAACTATTTTTATATATCTAAAATACCTTTTAAATGAAATTAGCTTGAATTTTTCTTTTTTATAGTTGCCTCGATATTTGTACACCAAAAAAACAAGTAAATAAAAAAGGACTATACTGATTTTACAATATAGCCCCATAAATATTCCTATTATATATCCTATAGATAGTGTTAAAATCTTCCTGTTTTCTAACATATCTCTCCTTAATATATTATTCTTCTTGCTCCAGCAAATCTTGATGAATAATAATTTTCTGATAAAGATGTTGTAATTACACCTTTTTTAGAATTTGCTGCATGTATGAATGTATCACTACCAATATATATTCCTACATGACCTATTTTTGAATTTGATGAATTATTGAATAATACTAAATCTCCTGGTTGTAATTCTGCTCTTGATACACCTATACCATTTGATATTTGTGCATAAGATGACCTATTTAGTGTTATTCCAAAGTTTTTATATACATAATATGTAAGTCCTGAACAGTCAAATCCAGTCGATGGAGATGCACCCCCAGATACATATTTATACCCTAAATATTGTTTTGCAAAGTTTACAATATCATTTCCTGTAACTCCTGATGCAGAAGCTCTCGCACTAGATTGTGCTGTTGTTGTTGAAGCTACGTTATTTTCTACAACTTGCTCAGTATTTGGCTGAGTCTCGTTTTGCTTAGCTTCTCCCCTTTTTATCTCTTCACTTCTTGATGATATATTTGTTTTAGTATCAGATAAATATTGGCTAGCAACATATCCTGTAGTATCTTTAATACTTATTTTTGTCCATTTGCTATCTACTTCTTCTAAAACTGTAACTTCATCATTTAATGATAGTTGTTTTATAACATTTGCATTACTTTCTGGTTTTTCTCTAACATTTAATGTTTCTGTTGATACATATTTAGTATTAGATGTACTTTCATTATTTTCTGTGTTATTTTCATCACTTGCTTGTGTATTATTTTCTTCGCTTACACCACTTGTTTCATCTGAAGAATTATTAGTTTCTTCTGTTTTAACTTTACCTAATAGTACCCATCCAGATACTTCATCTGTTTGTACATAACACCATTTATTTATTACTTCTATTACTGTAATTTCAGTATTTTCATTTATTTTTCCAATTGCACTTGAATTAATAGATGGTAATATTTTAACATCAACCGTGTCAAGTAATTTTCCGGTATATCCTGCTTGTAATGAATTTGCCTCAGTGTTTTCGTTTCCTTGTGTAGTACTATTTTCACCTTGTTCAACAGAATTTGCATTTTCATCTGAATTTGTATCATCACTACTTGTTTCATTATTTTCTACAGTTTCGTTAGATGTATTGTCATTTTCGTTTTCTACAGAAGTATTTTCATTAGTTGTATCATCAGTCGTATTTTCTGAAGATGTATCTTCTTCAACAGAAAGTAAGTCTTTTCTAATATAACCTGTAGAACCATTATATGTTACTTTATACCATTCGCCTTCTTCACCATCTATTTCAACTTCTGTACCTTTAGAAAGTGAATTTACAACTTCACTTGACGTTGAAGCTTCTTTTCTTATTCTTGTTGAACCATTTAAGGTTTTTCCTGTTGTAGCATATACGTTTGTACTTATAAATATTAATCCTATGCATAATATAATTTTAATTGATTGCTTCATAAAATTCTCCTGTTTCCATTTTTAATAATCGTAGTATATACTTTTTCGACAAAAAAGTCAACAACTTTTTTACATAAAATATGAACTATTTTTCATCACTTAATGAATTTATTTTTAATAGTTTAAATATCTCTACGATAATAAGTGGAGCTATTACTAAAATTACAATTTCCACAATATTGTCCATTGGTAATATTGGAATACTAAACAATGTTCTAAGTGCTGGAACAAGTAATACCACAAACATCAAAGCAGCAGAAAGCAAAATTGCACCTATTAAAATTTTATTTGCAAATAAACTTGTTTTAAATGCTGATTTTTTATTATCTCTAATGTTAAATACATGAACTAGTTCAGATAATGCCAAAACTATAAATGCCATTGTTTGACCTATTTCTATTTTTGTTTCATCAAGTGTTAAGCCATCTATTGGCTCATTTGTTGTAGCTAAACCTATTATAAATGCTATTAAAGTTATTATTCCAATCATTACTCCTTGGTAAACAATTCTGTATGTCATTGATTTGGTAAATATTCCTTTTCCTGATTTAGTAGGTTTTCTTTCCATTATGTCTTCATTTGCAGGGTCAAATGCTAATGCTAAAGCAGGTAACGAGTCTGTTATTAAATTTATCCATAAAATATGAATTGGCATTAATATTGCTAAATGTGAAATATCTGTTATTCCAAACCATTTTGCAAAAAGAGCTGTACCTAATGTTGCTAAAAGTAAAACTACTATTTCTCCAATATTACTTGCAAGTAAAAATTGAATTACTTTTAAAATATTGTCATAAATTCTTCTTCCCTCTTCTACTGCTGACACAACAGTTGCAAAATTATCATCTGTTAATATTACATCTGCTGCTTCTTTAGCAACATCAGTTCCTACAATTCCCATGCTACAGCCAATATCTGCCTGTTTTAAAGAAGGACTGTCATTTACTCCGTCACCTGTCATTGCAACAACTTCTCCTTTTTTTTGCCAAGCTTTTACTATACGTACTTTGTGTTCTGGTGCAACTCTTGCGTAAACTGAGTAATTTCTAATATTTTTTTCTAATTCTTCATCAGATATTTTATCAAGTTCTAAGCCTGTTATTGCTTCTTTTTCATCCTCTAAAATTCCTAATTTTTTAGCAATAGCTGTTGCAGTAACTTTATGGTCTCCTGTAATCATTACTGTTTTTATTCCAGCTGATTTACATTTATCTACTGCTTGTTTTGCTTCGTCTCTTGGTGGGTCAATCATTCCATATAAACCTACAAATGTTAAATTATTTTCTAATTCTTCTTTTTGAGGCTTGTGGTCTAACTCTTTATATGCAAAAGCTAAAACTCTTAAGGCATCTCTTGCCATTTTTTCATTTATATCAAAAATTTTTGATTTATAGCTTGCTAAATCTTCTTTTATATCTCCATTTTGTATATATGATGTAGAAATGCTTAATAACTCATCAACTCCACCTTTTGTAAATACTATATATTTTTCATTTACTTTGTGAACAGTTGTCATTAACTTTCTTTCTGAATCAAATGGAATTTCATCTACTCTTGGCATTTCGTCATATATATTTTTTGTAAACCCTAATTTTAATGCAATATCAACTAATGCTGTTTCTGTTGGGTCACCAGTTAGCTTTCCATCTTCTGCAATTTTTGTATCATTACATAACATTCCATTATATACAAGTAATTTTATTTCTTGATTTTCACTATTATATTTTATTATATCGCTTTCTTCATTTAGATTTGAAACATCATAAACATCATTATCTACAAATATTTTTTGTACAGTCATTTGATTTTTAGTTAAAGTTCCTGTTTTATCTGAACATATAACTGTTGCGCTTCCTAGTGTTTCAACTGCAGGTAAATGTTTTACTATAGCATTTCTCTTAACCATTTTTTGAACACCAATTGCAAGAACAATTGTTGAAACTGCAGCTAAACCTTCTGGAATTGCTGCAACTGCTAAACTTACAGCAGTCATAAACATTGAAATAACAGGTTTTCCTTGTAATAAACCTACTACAAAAATTACCAAACATATAACTAATGCAACTATTCCTAAAGTTTTACCTAAATTGTTAAGTTTTATTTGAAGTGGAGTTTGCTTTTCTTCTTGGTTTGAAAGCATTCCTGCAATTTTTCCAACTTCTGTTGTCATACCTGTTTCTACTACAATTCCTTTGCCTCTACCATATGTAACAAGGCTTGAAGAAAATAACATATTTGTTTTATCTCCAATAGGAACTTCCTCCTCTTCAATTTTAGCTGCTTGTTTTTCTACTGGAACAGACTCCCCAGTAAGTGAAGCTTCTTGTACTTTCAAATTTATGGCATCTATAATTCTTAAATCTGCTGGAACATAATCTCCTGTATCTAATATAACAATATCTCCTGGAACTAAATCATTACTTGGAATAACAGCCATTTTTCCATCTCTTAATACTTTAGCTTCATGCCCACTTAATTTTTGCAATGCTTCTAAAGATTTTTCTGCTTTAGCTTCTTGGGCTACTCCAATTATGGCATTAAATATTACGACAATTAAAATAATAATAGAATCTGTAATTCCTTCTCCTTGTGCAATAGAAACTGCACCCGAAACAATAGCTGCAATAATTAAAACAATAATCATAAAATCTTTAAATTGTTCTAAGAATTTTTGAACTAAAGACTTTTTCTTTTCAGCTTTTAATTCATTTAAGCCATACTTTGCAATTCTTTTATTGACTTCTGATTGATTTAAGCCGTTTTGCAAAGATGTCTCAAGTTCTTTTTCAGTTTCTTCAACTGTCATATTAAACCATCTTTTTTCCATACAAATTCATCCTTTCTAAAAATCAATTTTGGGCAAAATTATTTTTTAGCAAAAACTAATATTTTGCTTAACACAAAATTTAATATTATTACAACTATATTAGCCACTACTTTCATTAATATGTCATTTATATGTAACCATATTGCAATGTTCATCATTAATATACTTAGTATTTCTGTAAATATTCTACACCCTGTAAATGATGTTATTTCTTTTAATAATTCATGTATGTTATTTGTCTTACTTTTAAATACATATATTTTATTTGTAATATATGCAAAAATTATTGAAATTATAAATGATATTATTTCACTTGTATTTACTTTTATGCTTTCACTTGGAATCCACTTTAAAATTACACTCGACAGTATAGCATATGAAAGTATATTAACAATTGTTGTTAATGCTCCGAAAATTAAGTATCTCATTCCTTCTTGGTGTTTTCTGTACCAGTTTGCAACTATTCCTAATTTGATTTTTTCTAATATTTTTAAAGCTATTTCTTCTATTTTATCTACTAACATTTTTTCTCCTTATTTCTTTTAACTAAAAAAGGATTATTTTTTAAATAATCCTTTCTCTTTATTCTAATTATTCAGCTTCTCCTTCAGCTTCAGGAGCATTATAAGCTTCTAATATAGCAGTTTGAATTTTTTCCCTTGTTTCAGGGTTAATTGGATGAGCTATATCCTTGAATTCTCC
>CANRQH010000036.1 GCA_947632745.1 uncultured Clostridia bacterium
GCAAAATCTCTTACTCTTTTTAAAAGTCTATTTGCAATTCTTGGTGTTCCTCTTGACCTTCTTGCTATTTCTTCACATGATTTATCATCTATTTCTACTTTTAAAATTTTACTTGAACGTTTAATTATTGTTTTTAGGTCTTGAATTGAATATAACTCTAATTTCTGCACAATTCCAAATCTATCCCTTAATGGCGTAGTTAAAGCTCCTGCCTTTGTTGTTGCACCAATTAAAGTGAATTTTGGTAAGTCTAGTCTTATAGACCTTGCTTCTGGTCCTTTGCCTATTGTTATGTCTAAAACATAATCTTCTAGTGCAGGATAAAGTATTTCTTCCACAGTTTTGCTTAATCTGTGGATTTCGTCAATAAAAAGTACATCATATTCTTGTAAATTTGTAAGCAAACCTGCCAAATCTCCTGGCTTTTCTATTGCAGGACCTGATGTTATTTTTATTTTTGACCCCATTTCATTTGCTATTATTCCAGAAATAGTTGTTTTTCCAAGCCCTGGGGGTCCATAAAAAAGGCAATGGTCAAGTGCCTCTTTTCTTTTTTTAGCTGCTTCTATATATATTTTCATGCTTTCTTTTACTTTTGTTTGACCAATATATTCTTTTAATGTTTGAGGTCTAAGCGTTTTTTCTAATATTTCTTCTTGACTATTTTCTATTTCTGGTTTTGTTAGATTTTCATTATCCATTAAATATTCACATCCATTTTAAATATTATCTATAAAATCCTCAATAATTTTTATTATTTTTTTATTATTTCCTTTGTATTCTTCAGGCTCAAATGTTTTTATTTGTTTTAAAGCTTCTGGTAAGTCTTCTACATTTTGAAGCCCAATTAAATATTTTTTTTCATTAAAAATATTTACAATTTGCCTTTGATGGTCATTTACATGTTCATTAAATTCATGTAATCTTGGAACTGCAATTACTTTTTTATGCTTCTTTAAAGCCATAATTATAGAACCTGTTCCACCATGAGTAATAACAATATTTGCTTCATCTATTAAATTGTCTAATACTTCTTTTGATATCATATCAAATACTTTCATTTTTTCTGTTTTGTATTTTGTGTATCCAGCTTGTACTACAACTCTTTCTGTTATAAATCCATTATCTATTGCTTCTTCTATTTTTTCTAATAGTCTTTTAAATTCATTATGTTGTGTTCCTAATAATACTAGTATCATAAATATCAATCCTCTCTACATTTAAGGCTTTAAAATATTTGGTTACCATATACGAATCTTAACCTATTTAAAATATTTGCCCTCCATAAACAGCTTTTGGGTATAATTTAAGCATTTCCTCCCATTGCACTATAAATAAATCTGCAATTGGATAAACAAGCCTTCCGAGTAGCAGTTTTCTTGTTTACATTTGCAAAAGTTTCTATGTATATAATTTTGCTTCCAAAAATTTTACCTAAATAACACATTGGTCCTGCTGTATGAGTTCCTGTTGTTACAATTACTTTTGGACGAATTTTGAAATATAAATATATTGTTTTCATAATTAAGTAAATGTATATAAAAATATATTTTACAATGTGACTTCTTGTCCCATAAGGTAAATATTCTACTCTATTTTCATATTTATCTTGTAAATACTCATTTGTCTTGTCCTTTTCTGTTACAATATAATAATCGTATTTTTCAAATAATTCTCTTAATTCTAAAAGTTCGTTTAAGTGTCCCCCTGTACTTGATATAAATAATACTTTCTTTTTTTCCATTTTTTATTATTCCTTTCTTAAAAGGCTCTAAATTCCAATTAATAATTCTTAATCTAATTTGCTGTTCCTACAACAATTATTCTGTCATCATTGTTTGGATTGGTATATTTTTACAATAGAACAAAACTAATCTGCCGTTCCTATAACGATTATTCTATCATCATTGTTTGCATCTGTACAACAAGATAATACCATAACTGGCTTGTCCGTTTCCATTGATAAATATGATGTATCAGTATCTTTAGTTATATATTTAGAAGTTATTGTATATTTTAATTCTGTTCCTTCGTAATCTTTAAAATAGAATTCATCTCCTTCTGCTAATTTTTTATTATTTGAAAATAGTTTTCCATTTCTTTTATTATGTCCTGTAATTAAAGTAACTCCTTTTCTATTTAATCCTCCTGTTGTATAAATGAAACATGGCATTTCTTCCATTTTAGTTTGTTTACAGAAAATTGGAGTTGTTAAATTTGTTTTAGGTATTGTTAAAGTTCCTATTTCCATATTTAATGAAGATATTTCATTTGTCCAATCTGCTGCATCCTTTACAGGCTCAGGTGCTGGTTCTGGCTCTGGTTCTTCTGTTTTTTCAACAGGCACAACTATCACATTTTCTTCTGTTTTTTCTTCTACAGCAACATTTTGATGGATTTCATTTACGACCTCTTCTTGTTTGTTAAAATTAAAATATATCGCTAAACAAATTGCAGTGGCAATTATTATAAGAATTAGGATAATTAATATATATTTTATATTTTTGTTCATTTGTAGCATCATCCTTTCTGAAATTTATTCATACTTAAATTGTTTTAGTTTCTTCCTTTTATATTATATAGTAAATTTTACATTATTTCAATGTTTTTTTATTATTTAAAAGTCCTTTAGCATATATTTAGTGTATAAGGAGGTGGATAATATGTCCAAATTTAAAATTTATTTAAAATCTATACTTGTTCCAGTTATATTAGGGAGTATCGTAGGCTTTATTATTTCAGGCACTATTGATTATAATTCATTAATAAAACCTTCATTTGCCCCACCAAGTATTTTATTTCCAATTGTATGGAGCATTCTTTATGTACTAATGGGAGTATCTTATGGAATATTAGATAGCAATAATTTAGCAGACTCAAATATCAATTTCATATATTACTTACAATTAATTTTCAATTTATTATGGCCTATAATTTTCTTTGTATTTGAAGCAAGACTTTTTGCATTTTTATGGATAATAATTCTTGATGTACTTGTTATAATTATGGCTGTTAAATTTTACAAAAAAAATAAAATAGCAGGCTTACTTCAAATTCCATATATCGCGTGGTCATTATTTGCAACATATCTTAATTTTTCTATTTATTTGCTAAATAAGTAAGAAGAAGAATTTTCATTCTTCTTCAAACTCTTTTGACAATTTATCAATCGCCTTGGTTTCGATTCTTGAAACATATGACCTTGAAATTCCCATCATTTTTGCAATTTCTTTTTGAGTTTTTGGCTTTTCTCCTTTCAATCCAAATCTTAATTCTATTATTGTTTTTTCTCTATCTTTCAGTACTTCTTTTATTTTGTTGTACATTTTCTTTATTTTCATTTTAGTATCAATTTCCTCTTCTATGCTTTTGTTGTCATTTTCTAAAACCTCTTCTAATGTAATTACATTATCATCTTTATCTTTTCCTATTGGCTCATTTAAATATACTTCTGAATTTAATTTCTTTGCCCATCTTAAATGCATTAACACTTCGTTATCAATGCACCTCGATACATATGTAGATAGTTTTGATCCTTTATTGGTCTTAAAACTGTTTACTCCTTTTATTAAACCTATTGTTCCTATTGAAAGTAAATCATCTTGGTCAATATTGGCATTGGCATATTTTTTACAAACATGAACAACTAGTCTTAAATTTTTTTCTATTAACAAATTTCGTGCTTCTTCATCTCCCTCTGCTAATTTTTCCAAAGCTTCTTTTTCTTCTTCTGGAGTTAATGGCTCAGGAAATAAGTTACTTCCTGTAATGTATCCGAACAACTATAACAGCTGATTTTATAAATTGGATAAGTCCTGTAACAAAAAGGCTAGAAAACATAAAGCACCTCCATTTTCTATAAAGCATTATATGCCTTAAGAAAATGAAAAGTGCCTGACCTTTTCTTTTAACTTAAAAATACTTTTATCTTCCTTTATCATTTTTAATTTTTATCAAATGGTTAATTAGACATATGGATAATAAATATATTCTCCTGTTTCAACATCAATAAGACATCTTAATAATTTACTTGTTTCTTCATCAATTCTGCCATGCCATCTTAAATCTTCTTTACCGCCTCTACCCGCAATTTCACCTGAAGTTACTTGGATTTGCCAATATCCTCTACCATTTAATTCGATATAATCAATTTTTTTATCTCTAAATTCTAAATAAGTAATAAATTCTTGTTTTTCTTGCTTATATTTTTTAAACAAATCTGTTTTTAATGTTTCATCTTTGTTCGCAATATTTAAAGCTTTTCTTACTGATATTTTATATTCATGTTGATTTAATTCATCTATATTTTTAGGTTCATCTTCAAATAATTCGATATTCATATTTGTACTTAAACTATCATCTACATAGTATTTTTTCTTTTGATTCCATTCACAAAGATGTCCAAATTCTTTGATTAAAAGCTCAACAGAATCTGTATCTCCCATCTTTATTGCATCTTCAAATTCCTTTAAAGCCTCTTCTTGACTTCTTTCTACTTCTTCACCATTTAAGTACATTATTCCTAAATAATAGTTAGCAGTAGCATAACATTCTTCGCAATCTCTAAAAAGTTCGTAAGCTTTTTTATAATTCTTATTTGCTTCCTCTAAATTATACTTTTCTTTTTCTTTTGCAAGGCTATAATACATTTTTCCTAATGTTAAATATCCTTCACTTTCTAATGTATTTTTTTCCTTTTCTTTTTCTAATTCCTCTAATGCTGCTTCTTGATTTTTTTCTGTTCCATATCCCCAAAAAATACATTCACATTTCTTTATTTTTGCCTTTCTATTTCCCATATTGTCTGCTTTAACAAAAAATTCAAAAGCTTCTTTATCCATATAAATTAAATAATATCTACGTCCTAATTCATATTTTGCATATTTATTGTCTTCTGCTTCTAATTGATCTATAGTTTTATTATAATATATAATCTCATATGCAAAATCTTTAACATCTTCCGTTGAACAAAAAGTAGTTAATGGACAAATTGTTTTACACACTTTACTGTAAGAATCTATTTTCATCAAAACATTTTTTAATAATATTTTATATTCTTCTTTATTCATATTTTTTAAATTTTTGAATAATTGATTTACAGGATGTTCTTCAGCGCCTTCAAAATAAAAATATGTTCCTTTATTTTCTATGTCATATAATTCTTTTTTTAATATGTCTATGCATTTATTTATAGACTTATCTTCTCTCACTTCTTGATTTGATGCATTTTTTTTATTTTCTGATACTGTTATGACGTAATATAAAACAACCTGAATTAAATCCGCCTCATTTTTAATATTTATATCATCCATAATATTTCCTCCTAAAAATATTTTATATCACAATTTTAGCATTATATATTTTAAATGTCAATTTATTTCCAAGATGATTGTAACATATTTTTATCGAATTTTTCATATAGATGTTTTAGAGGGGGAATGATTTTTTGAAATTTTTAAAAGACTTTTTTAAAGGATTTTTAATTGGAGCTGGTGCCATTTTACCTGGAATTAGTAGTGGCGTACTTTGTGTTATTTTTGGTATATATGAAAGCTTACTAAATTGTGTTTTTAATTTCTTTAAAAATATTAAACAAAATTTCAAATTTCTTTTCCCTATCGTATTTGGAGGATTAGTAGGAATAATAATTTTTGGTAACATTTTAAAATACTTGTTTTTTGCCTACCCTATTCAAATTAAATTTATTTTTATTGGATTAATTTTAGGAAGTGTTCCAGCTATAATTAAAGAAGGAACTTCTAAAGAAAAATTTAAACCTTATTATTTAATTTTTACCTTGATTTCCTTAATATTGGGTATCTTTTTAGTTATTTTAGAAAACAATTTACCAAACAGTACTTTTAACCAATATAACTTTTTATTTTTAGTATTTTCTGGTCTACTTATGTCTGCTGGTGTAATTATTCCGGGTGTAAGTAGTACTTTAATTTTAATGCTTTTAGGAATTTATGAATTTTACCTTGATGCTGTTGCAACATTTTACCTACCTTTTTTAATCCCTTTGGGAATAGGTTTATTTATAGGTTCTCTTATATGTATGAAAATTACACAGTTTCTATTAAAAAAATATCATGCTCAAACTTTTTTCGCAATAATAGGATTTACTATAGGTTCTATTTTCGTACTTTACCCACGGATTTAGTTTTGATATAACAGGTGTAATTTCAGTTTTAAGTTTACTTTTGGGGCTAGTTCTTGCTAAAACTATAGGATAAAATATCATAATGTATCATCATTTTCTATCCAATCTTTTGTATATTCTATCCTATATTCTGTTTTAGAATCTCTCATTATAACTTTTTCTATTCCCGCATTTATTATCATTCTTTTACATAGAGTACATGGCTTATTATTTTCTTTGTATTCTCCGTTCCTTTTATTTATGCCAACTAAATATAATGTAGCTCCAATCATATCTCCTCTTTTTGCACTTATTATTGCATTTTGCTCACTATGTACAGACCTACAATATTCGTAACCTGCTCCACTTAATTCTGTTTTTTGCTTTCTGGTACAATATCCTAAATCTAAACAGTTTTTTCTACCTCTGGGTGCTCCTGTATACCCTGTTGAAATTATTTCATCATTTTTTACAATTACACTCCCATAGTTATTACGAAGACAAGTTCCTCTCTCTGTTATAGTTTCTGCAATATCTAAATAATAATTTGTTTTATCAACTCTTTCCATGTTTTTTACTCCTTAATATATCTATCTTCATCACCAAATTTTAATTGTACTAATTTATTATTTTTTATACTTGTTTTTACATCAATTTTTCTTTGGTTTGTTGAACCTCTAAATTTTAAGTCTATTAATTTATTTTCTTCTTGGAATTCTCCATCAACTATTACATCTATATTATTTAGAAATTTCGGAGTAAATTCAAATTTTTTGTACATTTCGCCTAATACATTTTTTTCAAAATCATAACCTGTATAACACCATATGTCTTTATCAGGATATCTTTCTTTAGCCTTTTTAACTAAACTTACTAATGCCTTTTGATTTTGTGGCTCTAAAGGCTCTCCACCTAAAATTGATAAACCTGCTATATAGCTTTTTCCTAGTTGTTCTAATATGTACTCCTCTGTTTCTTCATTATATTCTTTTCCATATTTAAAATCCCATGCTTCTGGGTTATGGCAACCTTTACAATGAAAATGACATCCACTTACATAAAGTGATACTCTAACTCCTGTTCCATCTTGTACATCTACTGTTTTTATATCTGCATAGTTCATTTGAATTCCTCCTGTATATTAAAGAGCGGACTTAAAATCAAGTCTGCTCTTTATCTTTTTATTTCAAATTAGTTTAAATTGCTATTTAAAGTACTTAATTTCTATTGTAATTCTTTATGTCTTTATTTATTTAATATGCAAAAATTATGAATTAAATACTTCATCAAATTCTTCGCCACTAATTTTTTCTCTTTCTAGCAATATTCCAGCTATTATATGAAGTTTATCTATATTGTTTGATAAAATTTGTTTTGCTGTGTTATATGCTTTATCTATTATAGCCTTAATTTCCTCATCAATTACAGCTGCTGTTTCTTCTGAATAGTTTTTAGTTTGTGCTAAATCTCTTCCTAAGAAAACTTCCCCATTTCCTTGGTCAAACATTATTGTTCCTATTCTATCACTCATACCATAAACTGTTACCATGCTTCTTGCAATTGATGTTGCTCTTTCTATGTCATTGCTTGCACCTGTTGAAATATCATTTAGTATTAATGCCTCTGCAACTCTTCCTCCAAGTAAAGATACTATTTGTTCTTCCATTGCAGTTTTTGACATAAATGATTTGTCTTCAGTTGGTCTATACATTGTATAACCACCTGCCATACCTCTTGGTACTATTGATATTTCGTGAACTGGGTCTTGTGTTGGCAAGAATTTACTTACTACGGCATGACCTGCTTCATGGTATGCTGTTAGCTTCTTTTCATGGTCAGAACGTACTTTGGTTTTCTTTTCTGGTCCCATTGTAACTTTAACCATTGCATCTTCTATTTCTTGCATTCCAATTTCTTTTTTGTTTCTTCTAGCTGCTAAAAGTGCCGCTTCATTAAGAATATTCTCTAAATCTGCTCCTGCAAAACCTGATGTATTTTTTGCAATAATCTTCAAATCAACATCTTCTGCTAAGTTTTTCTTTTTACTATGAACTTCTAGTATTTGCTCTCTTGCTTTTACATCTGGTGAACCTACTACTATTTGTCTATCAAATCTTCCTGCTCTTAAAAGTGCTTTATCTAATACATCTGGTCTGTTTGTTGCTGCTAAGACTATTACACCCTCGTTTGCAGCAAAACCATCCATTTCAACAAGTAATTGGTTTAAAGTTTGCTCTCTTTCGTCATGTCCTCCACCTAATCCTGCTCCTCTTTGACGACCAACTGCATCTATTTCGTCTATGAATATTATACATGGTGCATTTCTTTTTGCTTGTTCGAATAAATCTCTAACTCTTGATGCACCAACACCAACAAACATTTCAACAAAGTCTGAACCACTTATTATAAAAAATGGTACTCCTGCTTCTCCTGCTACTGCTTTTGCAAGAAGTGTTTTACCAGTTCCTGGTTGACCTACAAGTAGCACTCCTTTAGGAATTCTTGCTCCCATGTCTGTAAATTTTTTAGGGCTTTTTAAAAATTCTACTATTTCTTGAAGTTCTTCTTTTTCTTCATCTACTCCTGCAACATCATCAAAAGTTACTTTATTTTTTTCTGCTGCATTTATCATTCTTGCTCTACTTTTTCCAAATGTCATGGTTTTACTTCCACCTTGACTATTTCCAGGGTTCATCATTAAGAACCAGAATATAAAGAATATTATAAGTAATCCAAATGGTGTTATTAAACTAAGTATTGTTATCCAAATTGATTCTGAATCTTTTTCTAATGTAAGATTTCCTGTTTTTATATAGTCTTCTGTGTATGTTATAAAACTATCTAAACTTGGGATGTTTACTTGTTTTTGTGTTTTATTTGCATCATTTAATGTAACTGTTCCTGTTTCTCCATCTGCAGATAATTCTACACTTGTTACATTTCCTGCTTCTATATTCTCTATTAATTCCGAATATGTCATTTTTGAGTTGCTATTTTCCATTATTGAAGAAATAACCACTACTAATATTGTTCCTATTATTAGCCATATAGCTAATGATTTTATTCCGTTTTTCACAATAAAATTCCTCCTTATGTATTGAACTATACCATATTAAAACCAAATTTGCAATATCTTTATATTATATTTTTATATAAATTTTTTATTTTGTGAACTTATAATATATTATTGAATTTTTTCAAAAAATATTTGGTTTTTATTTACTAAAATTTTTATATTTTTATTTGGTGTTAAA
The DNA here is from genome assembly GCA_947632745.1 of uncultured Clostridia bacterium. GTDB lineage: Bacteria > Bacillota > Clostridia > TANB77 > CAG-508 > CAG-269. The sequence continues at coordinate 9,397 of CANRQH010000036.1, forward strand.
TATTTATTTCCTATATTATTTTCACATAATTTTATTATATCGTCAATGTTTATTTTATCTATATTTTGAACATTTCCTATTGTTTTGTTAATTGTATATAATACAATTCTCTTTTTTATAACTTTATCATTTTTATTAAATTCTTTTAAATTTAATACTATGTACCCATTTTCTTCTTTTAGCTTTATTTTATTATAAATACTAATTGTTTCATTATTTAAATAATCATCTTCTTCTGCTATAACTTCTGACAATCTATCTATTGTTTCAATTATGTTAGAGTTAAATTCTTGCATTATATAAGGTAACACAATATTTCTAATTTTATTTCTTGTACAGTCATTTATAAAATTTGTTTTATCAATTCTTGGCTCTAAATTATTTTCCTCACAATATTTTTCTATATCTTGCCTTTTTGTTTCTATTAGTGGCCTTATATATTTATTATTTCTTTTTGGTTCTATTCCTCTTAAGCCTGAAACTCCTGAACCTCTTAAAGCATTCATAATTATTGTTTCTATTTTATCATTTTTATTATGCGCTATTGCTATTTTATTTGCTTTTTCTTTATTTAAAACTTCTTCAAAAAATTCGTATCTAATATTTCTGCCAGCTTCTTCAGTACCCTGTTTTTTATTATTTGCATATTTTTTTACATCTATTCTTTTAACATAGTATTTAATGTTATTTTCTTTACAATAATTTTCCACATATTTTTCATCATCTGTGGCTTCTTCTCTAATCATATGATTTACATGACATACTATAATTTCAAAATCCAATTTTTCTTTTATTTTTCTTAAAATATCAAGCATACAAATGGAATCTGGTCCACCAGAAACTCCACATATTATTTTATCTTTTTTTTCAATTAAATTATATTTTTTTATTGTATTTAAAATTTGCTCTTCTATCATAAAAATTCATTCCTTTTCTTGCTTTGCTTGCAGTGTACTCAAGGATTACTTTTTTAAACTATTCGTCATATTCTCTTGTTGATAGATTTCCGAATTTTGTATAATTTCCCATCCATACAAGTTTTACTGTTCCAATAGAACCTGCTCTATGTTTTGCAAGTATTACTTCTGTTAAATCTTTTTCTTCACTTTGTGGGTTATAGTAGTCGTCTCTGTATAAAAACATAACAATATCTGCATCTTGCTCAATTGAGCCAGATTCACGAAGGTCTGATAGCATTGGTCTGTGGTCTTGCCTTTGTTCAACTGCTCTTGATAATTGCGATAATGCAATTACTGGCACATTTAATTCTTTTGCTAAAATTTTTAAAGACCTACTAATTTCGGCAATTTCTTGCTCACGGCTTCCATTTTTTTTGTTTCCGCTTCCTTGAATTAATTGAATATAATCTATTACAACTAATCCTATGTTCTTTTCCATTTTTAGTTTTCTACATTTGGTTCTTATTTCTGTAATAGAAATCCCTGGTGTATCATCTATATAAATTCCTGAATCTGATATTGGTCCAATAACTCCAGCAAGCTTTGTCCAATCATCTTCATCTAGCTTTCCTGTCATTAATTTATTGCTATCTACCATTGCTTCCATACATAAAATTCTATTTACTAATTGTTCTTTTGACATCTCTAAATTGAATACTGCAACAGGAACATTTTCTCTAATTGCTGCATGTGCTGTAATATTTAATGCAAATGCTGTTTTTCCCATTGCAGGCCTTGCTGCAATTAAAATTAGGTCTGATCCGTGAAGTCCTGCTGTTCTATTGTCTAAATCGATAAAACCTGTTGGAACTCCTGTTATTTTTGACTTTTGGTTATATAGTTCTTCTAATTTTGCAAAACTATCTATTAAAACATCTTTTATAGGTGTATAGGTTTTTTGATTTTTATTTTGTATTATATTAAATATCTTTTTTTCTGCCCCTGCCATTATATCTTCTATGTCTTCTGTTGCATCATATCCTAAATCTATAATTTCATTTGCTGTTTTTATAAGATTTCTTAATATGGCTTTTTCTTCGACTATTGAAATATATTTTTCTACATTGGCTGTTGTTGGAACTTTATCTGGTAGTGTTGCTAAATATTCAAATCCACCAACTTTTTCAAAACTTCCCATAGAAGTTAGCTCATCTTTTACTGTTATTAAGTCTATTGGCTCTGACCTATTATATAAATTCATAATTGCTTCAAATATTAATTTGTTATCTTCTCTATAAAAATTGTCTACAACTAACTTTTCTACAGCTGATTGGACTGCATCTTTATCTGTAAGCATACTTCCTATTACAGCTTGTTCGGCTTCAATATCATGTGGTGGTATTTTTCCTAGCTCCATTTTTTATCCCGTTCCTTTCTTAAGCTAATATAATTAATTGAAAAATAATTAAATTTTGACAAGGTAAAACTGTAATTATTTTTCAATGCTTAGTCTCCTAAAACATCTATTTTAACTTTTGCTACTACTCCTTCATACAATTTTATTTGAACAGTTGTAATTCCTAATGTTTTTATTGCATCTTTAAGTTCAATTTTCTTTTTATCTACTTTTATAGAATATTTTTGTTCTAATTCATCTGCAATTTCTTTACTAGATACTCCTCCAAAAACTTTTCCATTTTCTCCTGCTTTTACTTTAAATTGTAGTCTTATTTTTGCCATTTTATCTGCAAGTTTTATTGCTTCTTCTTTTTCTACATTTTTCTTATAAGTTTCAGCATCTTTTTTAGATTTTAAATTTGCAAGATTTCCACTATTTGCTTCTACTGCTAATCCTTTTGCAAATAAATAATTTCTTGCATATCCATCAGATACATTTACTATTTCGTCTTTTTTTCCTATTGATTTTATATTTTCTTTTAATAT
>CANRQH010000037.1 GCA_947632745.1 uncultured Clostridia bacterium
TAATTTCTTGCATATCCATCAGATACATTTACTATTTCGTCTTTTTTTCCTATTGATTTTATATTTTCTTTTAATATTACTTTCATAAATTGCCCTCCTTACTTTGTTTTAACATTTTACTATAAATTGTGTAAATTTGCAATACCTATAAAAAAGAAAAAGCGATGCATCACTTTTTCTTTTAACTTACATTTTCATCAAAATATTCTTGAATTTTTTGTTTTAATTCTTCTTTAACTTCATCAATAGTTTTTCCTTCAATTTGAGCACCTGCAAGAGTTATATGTCCTCCGCCACCCATTCTTTCTAGGATTAATTGAACATTTATATCTCCTATTGAACGTCCACTTATTGTTATTTTGTCTCCAATATTTCCTAAAACGAATGATGCTGTAATATTTCCTATTGATAATAATTCATCTGCAGATTTTGCACATATTATATTGGCATTTTTATCATCTTGGTCATAAGTTGCAATTCCGATTGTATCATTTACTATTTCTGTTGTTTTTATAATTTCTGTTATTTTATTATAAGTTTCTAAGTCACTTTGAACCCATTTTTTAACTCTTATGATATCTACACCACATTTTCTTAAATATGCTGCTGCTTCAAATGTACGTACTCCAGTTTTAAATGTAAAGTTTTTAGTATCTACCATTATTCCAGCATATAATACTTCTGCTTCTATTTGATTTAGTTTTACTTGAACTCCTGTATATTGTAGTAATTCTGTTACAAGCTCTGATGCAGATGAAGCATATACTTCGTGGAAAGTTAATATACTTTTTTGTATAAAGTCTGGACTTCTTCTATGATGGTCTATTACTGCTATTTGATTTGTTTTTTCTAATAATTCTGGTGCCTCAACATAGCTTTCTTTGTGTGTATCTACTACAATAAGTAAAGTTTTTGGCGTTATTTTTTCTTCTGCAATTTCTTTGTTTATTATTACATCTTTATAATCTTCTTCTTCGTCTAAACTTTGCTTTACACCTTCTAAAGCCATTGTGTCTGTATTTGCAACTATATAACTTGGCTTGCCTAAACTTGTTGCTAATTTATACATACCTATTGCAGAACCTAAACTGTCTAAATCTGGGTTTGTATGTCCCATAATTAGAACTTGTTCATTTTCTTCTATTAATTTTTCTAGTGCATGGGCTACTATTCTTGCTTTTACTTTAGTTCTTTTTTCTACTTCTTCTACCCTTCCACCGAAAAATTGATATTTACCATTTTGCCTAATTGCTGCTTGGTCTCCACCTCTACCAAGTACTACGTCCATTGTGTCTACTGCTGATTGATATTTTTCTTTGTCAGTCTCGCCTTCATTTGAAATTGCTATGCTTAGTGTAAGTTGAGCTTTTCCTTCTTTGTCTATTTCTTTTATTGTATCTAATATACTAAATTTATTTTCTATAATTTTATCTAGATATTTTTGTTCAAATAAATATACATATCTGTCTCTATCTGATTTTATTATAATTCCATCTGTGCTGTTTGCCCACTCATATATCGCTTTTTCTATTTCTGCTGTTATTCCGTGGTCTTTCGTCTAGGTCTATTTGTGCAATTGTTTCCTCGTAATTGTCTATCATTATTATTCCTACACAACTTTTGGAATCATTGTATTCTTTTTGTAATTTTAGTTTTTCTGTTTCGTCTATAAAATATAGAATCATCATGTATTTGTCTTGTTTTTTTCTTTCATGATTTCCTGATTTTACAAATTCTCCTAATATTTTATAGCTTTTGTTTTCAATTGTTAATTCTTCTATTATTGATTTATCTTTTTTGTCTTTTCTATTATTTATTTCTTCATTTATATTTTGTAGAAAATCCATTATATAATTGTTTATATCTATATTTGCAAATTCTGATACAAATTTGGTACTTCTCCAAATTATGGTTCCATCTGTTTCTACTATTATTAAAGGCATTGGCGAATATATTAAACTGTTTTTTGCTGCTTGGTTAACATTTAATGTTAAGTCTTGTAAATGCTGTGATATTTCGCTTTTTCTTTTGTTATTTGCAAAATATGTATATCCTAATATTGCAACAAATAATATTATTGATGGTATTATTAATTTTGGATTAAATACACATATTATTATTAACAAAATAAATATAATTACAAGATAAATCTTAGTTCTAGATACTAAACTATCAAATAATTTTCTATTACTACTTTGCAATCTATCTTCTCCTTATCTTTTCGTACTATTTTTTGTACTTTTTTTATTGTAATGTATGATTTACATACAGTTTTATTTTACTACTAAAGTTAATATTTGTCAAATTTAATAAATTTTACTAGTACCGTCATCTTACAAAAAGAACAGCTTTATGCTGTTCTTTCTCTTATAACTTTCAAAAATATTTTTTTATACTAAAATTACATCAAAATTTTGATATTCTTATCCTCCAACTCCTTCTACATTATATGTAATTTTTGAATCAATTAGTTCATCGATAGTAACAATAGTCCTATCTCCAGCTAAATCAACTTTAAATAATGCATACCAGCCATAACCTTTAAATTCAAACAATTCCTTTCCTAGACTTGTCAAGCAAATATAGTTTTCTTCATAAATTTCAAAATATTCAGATGCTTCTACAAATTGTCCCCATGTTGTACCACTTTTAACAGTAAATTCATGATAATTCATTAAGTCACCCCCATCTATTACTCTGAATACTACATCATCATTTTTAGCTTCTTTAGTATCAGATAGAGTACCTAGTTCCTTATTTTCACTCTCTTTTGTTCCGTAGTACATAATCTTATATTTTTTTCCTGCTGTTGTATTTGTAACTGCTATTTTTATTGGTGTATTTGATGCTATTTTTCCCATTTCATTTATTTTTCCTGTACTTTCTTCTTTTACTTCTTCTAGTTTATATACATCTGTTCCATCTGTTCCATTTCCTAGTGATAATTTGCCTCCTACTAATGCTTCTACATTTATTACATATTTTCCTTCCTCTTCTGGCTCTTCTGGTATTATATTTCTTCCTTGTAAATACTCTATTAATGTTTGTGTGCTTCCTTTTGTGTTTTTTTCTAAAATATAATCTGCATATTCTAGTTGCATAGCTTCTTTTACATCTGCATGTGTTGATTCTACCTTTGCTTCAGTTGCATTCTTTAGTATTCCTCCTTCTCCTGTTAGCATTGCTATTGATACTCCTGCTAAAATTAACAATACTATTATTGTTACTACTAACGCAATTAAGGTTATACCTTTGTTTTGTTTAAACTTATTTTTCATACCCATTTCTCCCATCTTTTTTTATTATTTTTATTTTTTCTTTTTATATACATATTTTTTTCATCACAAATAGACGGACTTAACTTGTATCAAATGCCTTTATTTGCATTTTATACTCACAAGTTTTTCCGCCTATTTTTTATTATATTTTCTTTTTCTTTTTTACTTATTTGGTAAACATAAAGTGTGTGTGTGTGTTCAGTCTCAAGGGTTTTAGCGTGTAATAGTTTTAAATACTTTATTTTTTCTACTTCATGTTTATTTATCATTTGTTTACCTCCAAATATTTTCATTTTCGTTTTTTATATTATTATAAAATTTATTTTTTGTCAATTAGTTATTTTAAGTTTTTTATTTCTTCTTTTGTTAACCCTGTTGCTTCAATTACATCTTGTACTTCCATACCTTTAGCTAATAATTTTTTTGCTATTTCTTTTTGCTTTTTCATTTCTCCTTCTTTCATTCCGTTCTTTCATTCCGCTCTTTCATTCCGTTTTTCCATTCCTTTTCTTTCAGCAGATTTCATTCCTGCATAGTAATCCATAATGGCTCTTTGTCTTGATTCATATGTTGCCCACTCTTTTGGATCCATACTCATCTCATCTATTACCTCTATTGCTTTTTTTATTTCTTTATTTTCTTTTTTAGCCATTTTGACTCTCTCCTCTTCCCCAGATATTAGCCACAACCATTTATTAATATTCTCTTCTGCATCTGGATTTTTCTTTTTAAATTTTGGTAATTCTATAAAATGCATCTCTAAATTTTGGCTTACTATTTCATCTTCCTCTTTATATCCTAAATCTACATATGCTTCTTTCGTTGTTTTTTCAAATTTCATATGTGCTATGTTGTGATAACTGTTTCTTTTAAAATAATTAAAGTTTAACAAATTTATTACTATTGTTTTATTTAATTCTGTATATTCTTGTCCTACTTTTAATTCATTTGATGCTAATTTTACCATATAATATAGACTCCTATCATCTATATTATTTTCATTTTTTACTTGTATTTCTACATCACATATTATATTATTATTTATTTTGGCTTTTATATCTAATGCTATTGTTTTATTGTCTAATATATTTTTTGGTATTTCTGGATTTTGTATTTCTATGTTTTCTATTTCTACTTTTAATATCGACTCTAATAAACTCTTTAATAAATCTTTATTTTCTTCTTTTGCAAATACTTTTTTAAATACTATGTCTGAGCTTAGTGGTAATTTTTTTCTTTCCTTGTTTTGTGCTCCTTGAATTCCATTAATTATTGTTTTATTTGCTTCCATTTTCTGTCCTTTCTATTGTATCAGATTTTTTTTGTTTCTTCAAGTAGTCTGATACACTTTTTATTATATTTACAATAAATATTTTCTTGCTACTTTTATTTTCCTTTTCTACCCTCCCTTCTATAAAAATATTTCAAGATTTAACTTTTTCTTTAAAACTTGTAATGCAATTTTAATGAACATAATATAATTTGCCTTTATTTGCACCCTTGATTTTAAATAATTAAAATTTGTAATTTTGTTTTAAGAAATTAGATTTTGGATATTAAATTTATTTTAAAACTTTCTAATTAAAAACTCTTTTTAGATTTAAAAAATCTTCATTTTTTGTATAAATTAAATTGCTTTTTTACTTAATAATATAAAATAATAATATTTTCTTCGCAATATAAATATTTATTGCATAATCCTATTTAAACATAATTTGTCGAATTTTGCAATGATTTTTTAAGATTTTTTCTTAACTTTTCATCGACAAAATTCGACAAACTAATAAATATAACTAAATATCTAATTTTATATGCACATTTAAAGATAGTTCTTAAACATAAATTGTTTCTTTTTTATAACATTTAATTTTATTTTCTGCTCTAAATTGTAAATTTTGATTTTAATTTCCAACTGGTGCAAAATCGTCTGTTACAATATTTTTATCTGATGTAAAGTCTATAAGTTCTGTATCTAGCATTTTCTTATATTCATTTAGTTTGTTTTTATTTTCTTGTAATTTGCCTTTTATCCCAATTAAAATCAAATTTTGTTTTTCTTCAGATTTTTTTGATTTTGTCACCTTAAAAACCTTTACATTGTCAAAAACCTTTTTATATGTTGTATATTCATATTTAATAAAATCAGAATCATTTCCATCTATTGATGATATTATATTAGTTATTACAATTCCATTATTATTTAAAAGCTTCTTTGCATTTTCCATAGCCTCATATGTTGTTAATTCAAATGGGACATTTAATCCTTTAAATGCATCAATTAAAATAACATCATATTTATTTTTGCTATAATTAAAGAAGCTTCTTCCATCTTGATTATATATTTTTAGTCTACTATTATTTGTATCTAATCCAAAATATTCTTTTGCAATCTCTGTCATTTTATTGTCAATCTCAACAACATCAATTGTCTTATCTTCATATTTTTTTAAGTAATGCATAGGATATGTATATGCTGCACCACCAATTAATAAACTCGAATTTGCATCTTTATTTAGATATTCAAACAGATCATAGTATTTTAAATATTCTGCACCCATTTCATTTGTATTTGTATCTAAATATGATTCTAATCCTGTATCAACTTGTAATGTTTTATAAGTTGCCCTTTGGGTTTGCACATTTTTTACCCAAATTCTACTATATTCAGAATCTGTATCTAAAACTATATCTGGATTTGCAATTTTGAATACATATTTCCCCAAAATAATAAAAATCATTGAAATGCTTACAACAAATATAATTGCATATATTTGACCTTTATCTACTTTTTCAATAGTTAATATAGCCATTAAAATAAGTAAAATAACGATGCCAATATTAATATTACTTACCCCAATATGTGGAATTAAAATAAATCCCATTACAAAAGTTCCAACAATACTTCCTATTGTTGATAATGATGATATTTTTCCAGATGATAATCCTATTTCTTTAATTTCTTCACTTTTAATTTTAACAGCTATAGGAGAAATCATTGCTAGCATTAAACTTGGTATAGAAAATACAATAATTGCACATATAACTGCAGAAATTATTAGGTTTTCTATATTTCCTGCTACACTTTTTACAATTAATGTTTCAAATATTGGTATAAAACTTGTTATTAAAGCTGTAATTAATAATATTTTCAATAAAATATTAAAATTTGCTGTCTTATCTGCAATTTTTCCACCTAAATAATACCCTATACTCATACTTGCAAGTATTACTCCTATTATACTTGTCCATACAACATTTGAACTACCAACATATGGTGAAAGAATTCTTGCTGCAAGTAGCTCTATTCCCATTTCAATTGCACCACTTAAAAAAACTATTATTTCTAATCTATATCGTTTCACTTTTATCCTCTCTTTTTTACTAGGGATATTTGCTAAATGTAAAACATAAATATTTCTCTTTGTCCCTAAGTGTATATTATAAATCTAATTTTATATGCACATCTTTTAATTGTTCTTTAGTTACTTCTGATGGAGCTCTCATAAGTAAATCTCTTGCCCTTTTATTTTTAGGGAAAGCTATTACTTCTCTTATATTTTCAGAATCTTCTATTAGCATTATCATTCTATCTACTCCAGGTGCTGCTCCTGCATGTGGTGGAGTTCCATATTGGAAAGCATTGTATAATGCTCCAAATTTATTTTTAATATCTTCTTCTTTATATCCTGCTATTTCAAAAGCTTTTAGCATTATCTCTGGGCTGTGGTTTCTTACCGCACCAGATGCCATTTCATAGCCATTGCATACTAAGTCATATTGGTATGCTAAGATTTCTAATGGGTTCATGTTATTTAATGCATCTAACCCACCTTGTGGCATTGAAAATGGGTTATGTGAAAAATCTATTTTTCCTTCGTCTGATAATTCATACATTGGAAAATCTACTATAAAGCAGAATTTATACACATTTTTTTCTATTAAATCTAAACGTTTTCCAAGTTCTATTCTAACTAATCCTGCAATTTTTTGAGTTTTTTCAAATTCATCTGCTACAAAAAATATAGCTGAACCTGCTTTTGCATTATATTCTGTTTGTAATTTTTGTTTAATCTCTTCTGTTATAAATTTTGAAATTCCTCCTTGAAGATTGTTTTCATTATCTATTTTTACCCATGCTAAACCTTTTGCTTCAAATTCATCTACTGCTGTTTCTGTCATTTTATCAAAGAATTTTCTGCCTTGTTTTTCGCCTTCTGGTACTACTATTGCTTTTATTGTTTTTCCTTTAAATGCATTAAATTCTGTATCTTTAAATAAGTTTGTAACATCTTGAATAATTAATGGATTTCTTAAATCTGGCTTATCTATTCCGTATTTTTCCATTGCTTCTTTATATGGAATTCTTATAAATGGACCCTCATCTACTTTCCAATTTGTAAACTTTTTAAATACATGTGGCACAACATTTTCTATTACCTTAAATACATCTTCTTGTGTGCTAAATGCCATTTCAAAGTCTAATTGATAAAACTCTCCTGGTGCTCTATCTGCTCTTGGATCTTCATCACGAAAGCATGGTGCTATTTGAAAATATTTGTTAAATCCAGATACCATAAGTAATTGCTTAAATTGTTGTGGTGCTTGTGGAAGTGCATAAAATTCCCCTGGATTTAATCTGCTTGGTACTAAATAGTCTCTTGCACCTTCTGGAGATGAGTTTGCTAAGATTGGTGTTTGAATTTCGTAAAAACCTAATTCATCCATTTTGTCTCTAAGAGCTTTCAATATTTTAGAACGTAGTAAAATATTTTTATGTAGTTTTTCATTTCTTAAATCTAAAAATCTGTATTCAAGCCTTAAATCTTCTCTTGCTTCCACATCTGAGTTTATTTCAAATGGTAATTCTGGTTTACATTTTCCTAAAACTTCAATTTTATTTGCAACAACTTCTATATCTCCTGTTGCCATTTTAGGATTTTTGCTTGCTCTTTCCACAACTTTTCCCAAAATGTTAATACAACTTTCTTTTACAAGCTCTTTAGCTTCAACTTGAAGTTTTTCGTCATTTACAACTATTTGAGTTATTCCATCTTCATCTCTTAAGTCTATAAATACCATTCCACCTAAATTTCTAATTTTTTGAACCCATCCTGCAAGTTCAACTTCTTCTCCTACATTTTCTATCCTAAGTTCTCCTAAGTTTTTGTTTCTATACATTTAAATCAAGTCCTTTCCGTTATATCCAAAATTTTCAAAAATCTATACCTTTTTATTTTTTTCATACAATTATTTTATTCCATGAAAAAATTTTCTAAAGCTTGAATCAATTCTTCTTTGCTTTCAATTTTATTTATATATGTTCTAAATTCACTAGCATTAGCCATATTTTTGCTATATACTGCTAAATGCTTTCTAAATTCTCTAATTGCAACATATTCTCCTTTTTCTTTTATTTCTAAATTTAGATGTCTTTTTATTAATTCTAATTTTTCTTTACTACTTACATCTTCTAACTTTTCTCCTGTTTGTAAATAGTTAATTATTTTTTTAAATATCCAAGGATTACCAAAAGCACCTCTTCCAATCATTATTCCATCTACGCCAGTTTCTTTAAACATTTTTTCAGCAGTTAATTCATCTACAACATCGCCATTTCCTATTACAGGAATACTTATGCTTTCTTTAACTTTCTTTATACTATTTAAATCTGCTTTTCCTGCATAATATTCAGACCTTGTTCTTCCATGAACAGTAATTGCAGATATGCCTGCTTCTTCTGCAATTTTTGCAAGTTCTACTGCAACAATATGCTCTTTATCCCATCCTGTTCTATATTTTAGAGTAACTGGCACTTTTGAATTTTTTACTACTGCTTCTAATATTTCTTTTGCTTTTTCTAAATCTAATAAAAGTCTACTTCCATCTCCATTTTTTACAACTTTTGGTGCAGGACATCCCATGTTTATATCTACAATATCAGCAATTTGAGATACATATTTTGCAGCATATCCCATTGTTTCAACATCAGACCCAAATATTTGGATTGCGACAGGTCTTTTCTCTCCATCTATGTTCATAAGCTTTTTTGTTTTTTCGTCATTATAAAAAATAGCTTTAGAACTTACCATTTCTGTAAAAACAATCCCTGGACCAAACTCTTTGCATATTACTCTAAATGGCAGGTCTGTTATACCTGCCATTGGAGCTAAAAATATATTATTTTCTAATTTTAAGTTTCCAATTTGTAATTCATGTAAATACATCTATTGCTCCTTATTTCATAAACATTGTCTTTTTTCTGTTTCCACTAATATTTAATAAAATTCCTATTGCTATAAAACTTGTTAAAAGTGAACTTCCTCCATAGCTTACAAATAAAAGTGGAACTCCTGTGATTGGTAGTAACCCCATTGTCATTCCAATGTTTTCTGTCATGTGAAATAAAAATATTCCACTTATTCCTGCTGCTATATATGAACCCATATCATCTTTAGCTGTTTTTGCAACATAAAGTGATTTTGTAATTAATATTACATATGCTATTATAACTACGCCTGAAACTATAAAGCCCATTTCTTCTCCTATAACTGAATATATAAAATCAGTCGTTTTTGGAGATAAATATCCAAGTTGAGTTTGGTTACCATTTAATATTCCCATTCCTGTAAGCTCTCCAGCACCTATTGCTATCTTAGATTGTATTACATTATATCCTGAACCTTTTGGATCAGATTCTGGATTTAAAAATACATCTATTCTTGTTTTTGCATGTTCTGGCAAGACAAACAAATATATTAGTGGTAATGATATAGCAACAATTAATATTGATATTATTATATATTTTTTGTCTATTCCAGATACAAATAACATTAGTACTAAAGATACAAGATATGCGGCTGCTGTTCCATAATCTGGTTCTAATATGATTAGGCCTACTGGAATAAGAACTGTTAATAAAACAATTATAAGCTTCCAAAAAACATTTATTTCAGATTTTCCTCTTTCTTGTATTTTTACCATTACTGCAGTTGTGAAAATTATTACAAAAATTTTTGCAAACTCTGCTGGTTGAAGTGAAAATCCACCAATGTTAAACCAACTACTTGCCCCATTTATTGCCTTTGTAAATAATACTGCAATAAGTGAGATAATGGAAATTCCATATAATACTGGAGATAATTTAACCCATACTTCATAATTTACGCAAGCCATAACTATCATAACAACTATGCTAACACCTAACCATATTGCTTGTTTTTTTAGTTCTTCAAAGTCATTTGACTGAGTTGCAGAATATAAAGCAACTATTCCTACAATACTGAGTAAAATGCTTGCTATTAGTATCCACCATTCCATATTTTTAAAAATTTTATTCTTCATTTTTCTTCTCTTCTTCTAAATTTTCTATATTTTCTTTAGTTTCATTTTTAGAATTTTCTGGTTGTGGATTACTATTTTCTGGTTCATTTTTTTCTTCACCATCTTTTGATGCTGTGTCTTTGTTTGCATCATTTTCATTTTTTACTGATGATTCTCTATTTGTTGTATCATTATTTTCTACTTTTGACTCGCTATTTATTGTTTTATTATTTTCTTCCAATTTTTCTTTGTTCTTTTGTTCTTCATTATTATTTTCTGTTTTTGGAGGTTCGGTTGGTAATTTATTTTCTTGATTTGTCTTGCTTAATTTTCTTGTTTCATCTTTTATGTTTATTATTGGAATATTAGCATATAATGCAGGTGCAGTTTGCACCCCATCTTCATCACTTTGCGTTGTAAGCCTAACGTCCATTGCTGCTTCATCTATATCTATATATTTTTTTATTACTTCTATTATTTCTCTTCTCATTAAATCTAGAAAGTCTGCTGAAACATTTGCCCTATCTTGCATTAATACTAAATGTAATCTTTCTTTTGCCTTATCTTTTGAATTCGATTTTATTAAATCTCTTTTTTTATTCTTTTTAAAAATATTTTTTAAACTCTCAAACAATTTGCTTACCTCCAGTTTTATTTGCTTATGTATTTAATACATTCATTTTGCTTTTCATGTTATTTTTAGAATCTCTTTATTCTTGATTTTTAATCTTTTTTAAAAAATCTCTTTATTTTTGACCAAAATCCTTTTTCTCTACCAGGAATAGTTATTTCTATATCTTCTCCTAGTATTCTTTTTGCTATTTCTAAATATGCTTTTCCTGATGGAGCTCTTTTATTTTGGATAACTGGCTCTCCTTTATTTGTTTGTGTAATTATGTATTCATCATCTGGAACTACTCCTATTAAATCTATTGATAACAAATCAACTATGTCATCAACATCCATCATTTCTCCTTTCTTTATCATGTTAGGTCTTATTCTATTTATTATTAATTCTGGATTTTTTATGTCTGATGATTCTAATAGACCTATTATTCTGTCTGCGTCCCTTATTGATGATATTTCTGCTGTTGTAACAACTATTGCTCTATTTGCTCCTGCTATTGCATTTTTAAATCCTTGTTCTATGCCTGCTGGGCAGTCTATAAGTATATAGTCAAATTCTTCTTTTAATTTGTCTGTTAATTTTTTCATCTGTTCTTCATTTATCGCTGATTTATCTCTTGTTTGAGCTGCTGGTAATAAGCATAAATCTTTAAATCTTTTGTCTTTAATTAAGGCTTGTTTTAGTTTGCATTTTTCTTCAACAACATCTACTATGTCATATACTATTCTGTTTTCTAGTCCCAT
>CANRQH010000038.1 GCA_947632745.1 uncultured Clostridia bacterium
GTTCTAAATATATCTCCAGAAATATTGTTTAAAATGAATTAGTTCATATATAGAGAAAAATATGAAACAAGTTAAAGTAACATTAAAAGATAAAACAGTTGTTATAGGCGATGAATTTGACATGGAAGATTATAAAAAGTTCAAGCAAATTTTTCGCAAATGGACAAGTATAAATTCTGATTTAAAACAATTCGGTGGAAGAAATTTAAATGTACCAGATGTATTTAGCGAAGCTTTATATTGCATTTTCTTCAATGCAGTTAGAACTAATGGAACAGCACATTCATATGATGCAGTAGATAAAGTTACAGGTGAGGGAATTCAAATAAAATCTGCATCTGTAAAAACGGATTGTACTTCGTTCGAACCTACTTCAACTTGGGACAAGCTAATATTTGTAGATTTAGCACCATTTGGAGAAGTTGATGGCAATGTATGGTTTTATGAAATTGATTCAACTAATATATATAACATTGTGTTAAATAGTAAAAAAGACGAAACATTTAGAGACCAACAGCAACAAGGAAGAAGACCTAGACTTTCAATAAAAGATAAAATAATAAATCCGCTAAGATTGAATCCAATAAAAAAGATTAATTTAATGGAGGAATAAGATGAATAAAGAAAATAAAAAAATATATAAAGAGGATATAATTGAAAGAGTTTATTTTATTACTAAGATGATTCAAAATCAAAAAGGAACTACTATGTCGGGAGCTTTAACATCAAAGAGTGATTCAATGGGTGGAATATTCGATAGATTTATAAATACTATATCTGATTCACTAGTTTTTGAAAAAATAATTTTACCAAAGATTAAAACAAACAAAAAAGTAAGTGTAATAAATGATTATTTTTATTACAAACCTACAAAAGCAAACGCTGGAATTGCACCAGATCTTTTTGGACTTAATATTAATGGAAAAGAAATTGCTTTTACTGAATTTTTTAATAAATGGAAAGATGTACCTGGAATGCCACAAATTGAAGTAAAAACATTTAAGGCAAAAGATCAAATGATAACTTTGAGAGATCAAAAATATAAGGAATATCTAATATTTGTAGATTTGGATTTAAGAATAGATTATTTAGTCCCTTTTTTAGATTCAAATATATTAAATGATAAATTAGTTTCAAAAATGAAAATGAATAGAGAACTTTTTATTAAAGAAGATAAAAAATCTCAGATAGATGAGGTAACTCCAATAAATTATTCATCAGATGAAATAGGCAATATAGAATTACTTTCTATAACAAGTGCTGAGGATTTTAAGAAACAGGCAACACATTGTGGAGGACATATTAGTGTGAGAAGAATGAAGAGCATAAATGTTAGGACAAGTAAGATTAAATCAAATTTGTTACATGATAAATTAAGTAAATATGCTGACCAAAGTGAACATATAGCAAATTTGCATAAATTTAATAAGGCATGGAGAAAAAAATATGAGATTAATAAAAATGTTGAATTATTAGATTTTTCAGCTGATAATATAGAAAAAATTGAAATATGCAAATACAATAAGAATGGTATGGTTATAACAGCTTTAGAAGATGGTTGTAGCTTTAATGGTACTCAATTAGAAATAGGAAAACAATATACGGTTGAATTTGCAACATTAGATAGAACAAGCAATGATGGAGAAGAATATTTTATGCAAAAGCAGTGTGCAGTATATTTGAATGGGTTAGAAAAGCAACTTATAAATCAATTAAAAGATATTGTGGATTCAGTTGATATTTAATAATTTATAAGAAATAATTCTATATGTGAGAAAAAGGTTTATAAAATATAAAAAGTAATACAATAAAATTGGAGAAGAAAAATGTTACAGATAGAAAAAATATTTGAAAAAGTTAAACCGAAAAACCATAGTATAAATGGTTATATAAATAATAAAATTCGAATAAAAGACAATATTTTTTCGATAAAATCTATATATAAAATAGTAGAACATCTTAAATGGATGAAAGAAAATATGAGCATAAGGTATGTAAAAATAATGAAGAAAATAGAAAAGGCAAATTTATTTCCATAACAATGGATGAGGTGGATACATTTTTAAAGTGTTTTGAGTTTGATAATGAAGAAAATAATTATATCGAAATGATTCCTAATGAAAAAAGAAAATTTTGAAAATAGATATGAAGAATTAGTAAAAGAAATTAAAAAATTATATAAATATATAGAAGAGTATTTTTATAAATAGATATATGAAAGGCGAGAATTAACCCGCCTTTAAATTTTACTCTTCAAAACATCATCATTAACTTTAAAGGCTCAAGAAAACGTAAACCGTCACTCATAACCCAAAAGTCGTAAGTTCGAATATTACCTACGAAACCCAAGAAGTAAGAAGCACTTGCTAGAATTTAGTAGGTGTTTTTTTTGCTTTTAGGCAAAACAGTCAAAGCAAAAATTTTCATTATTATACAAATTTTAAAAGAGAAAGTATTCAAATAATCAACATATTGTGATATAATTGTGGCAATAAAAACAAGTTTAGGAGGAATTGTTTATAAAAATGTATAAAAATAAAGAAATTTCTGATACAGTTAATTTGGGAATAGATGGCTATAATAAAGCAATACATTTACAACAAACAAAAGTATACAAATATATTGGAAATATCGTTGTAGTGATTATCTATATGGATTGGGCTTATATTGGGAATCAGCTGAAGTAGCTTTGAGAAGGATACCAAAAGAAGTAGCTGAAGTTTTGAGCCTACATATCTTTTCTGTTAATGACGATGGAGAAGTTAGATATTTTACACCGAGTAAATTTGGAAGAGAATATACAAAAGAAGATTTTTTTAGTAAAAAAATATAAAATCATTATTGAAAAAAATAATAATAAAAAGGAGTTTCAAGAGTGGTAAAACGAGAAGAAATAATAAAACACATAAAAGAATATTATGGAGTAAGTCCAGAATATTTATGGTCAGATACGCCAGAAACTGCAGTATTCAGACATGAAAATACCCATAAATGGTTTGCAATAATAATGAAGGTAAAAGACGAAGAATATTTTAATGTAAAAACAGAGCCAAGCTATTCAGACTTATTAAGAAATACATATGATTACATAATTCCCGCATACCATATGAACAAAGAACATTGGAACACTGTTATTGTAAATAGAAATATAGATAAAAATTTGTTATACGATTTAATAGAACAAAGCTATAAATTAACAAAAAAATAGAAAACTCAATAATACTAGATAAAAAAATCAATTGATAAATATTTATAAATATGATATTATGCTGTCGAAAAAGCACATTATAATATTGCAAATATTGCAGAAGTGCTAGAGTTAATACAATTTAATATCAATTATAAAAATGCGAAAATAAAAAATTCGCGAAATTTGCAAGTCCTATAAAGGAAAAAAATATAAAAAAAGAAAGGAATATATTAAAAATGGAAAAAAATATAGTTTTAAAGAAAATTTTAGGAGTTATTGCATTAATTGCAATAGCATTAACATCTATTTTTGGAGTTTCAAAAGTAACGAGCTCTCCAGAATTTCACAAAAAAACAATACAATCATTAGATGAGAAAAAAATAACAGTTATGGAATTAACAGCAGCTACTGCTGGAGCATCCACAGCACTTGCTTTAATCCCAAGTGATGCAACAACACCTCTTGCAAATCAAATTGCACGATTAAGTTCATATTTACTTATTGTAATAGGAGCAATTTTTTTAGAAAAAATATTACTTACTTTAACGGGAGGAGTAACATTTAGTTTCTTAATACCAATAGCCTGCTTACTATTCGGAATTTATTTATTTGCTAAAAAAGATATATTAAGAAAATTAGCTATAAAATTAGTTTTATTTGGTATAGTGATATTTTTGGTAGTTCCTACTAGTGTGTATGTAAGTAATATAATAGAAAATACATATCAATCATCAATTGACCAAACTATTGAAAGTGCACAAAGTTCAGATTTAACAGTTGAAGAAAATGAAAATGAGGAATCAAAAGAAGAAAACGAAAGTTGGTGGAGCGGAGTGACTTCATCAGTAAAAGAGGGGATATCTAGTATAGGTGATTCTGTATCTGGTATAGTAGAAAAAGGTAAAAAATTACTTAGTAACTTTATAGATGCTATTGCAGTATTGTTAATTACTTCATGCGTAATTCCTATTGTTGTATTATTGTTCTTTATATGGATAGTAAAAATGATATTTGGCATTAGCATTCCAACTCCTATTTTAAAGAAAGAAAATACAAGTGATAAAATAGAAATTTCTACATCTAAAAAATTAGAAAAAAATAAATAATAATATATTACTAAGAATATAATACATAAGAAAAAACAAAAAGAAAGGACTTGATAAAATGAAAGTAATACTTGTAAATGGAGGTCCACACGAAGATGGGTGCACAAACTTAGCATTAGAAGAAATAATAAAAACGTTAAAAGAAGAAAACATAGAAACAGAAAAAATGTGGCTTGGAGTAAAACCAATACGGAGGATGTATAGGATGTAATCATTGCATAAACACAGACAATAAATGTTTCATGGATGACAAAGTAAATGAATTTATAGAAAAAGCTAAAACAGCTGATGGATTCATCTTCGGAAGTCCAGTACATTTTGCAGCAGCAACAGGAAATTTAACATCATTTTTAGATAGAGCATTTTATGGCAGAGGAAAAATATTTCAAGGAAAACTTTGTGCTTCAGTTGTAAGTTGTAGAAGAGGAGGAGCAACAGCAGCATTTGATCAACTAAATAAATATGCATTAATGAGCAACATGTATATAGTAGGAAGCTCATATTGGAACCAAATTCATGGTAGCAACAAAGAAGAAGCAAAGCAAGATTTAGAAGGTTTACAAACTATGAGAAATTTAGCAAAAAACATGGCATATATGTTAAAATGTATAGAAGTAGGAAACATTAAAAATATACAAAAACCACAATATGAAGAAACAATAAGAACTAATTTCATAAGAAAGAGTTGAAAATTTACATAAAATGTGATAAAATAATGCAAAATCAAAAGGTTTGATTTAGTAGCATAACAATTTTCAAAAAAGTTGTTAAAATCAGTTCGTTATCTATAGGTTGAAAAGATATATACCAATAGATTTCGAAAATCTGATTTGAAACAGCTCATTTAATCGCCAAAAGGCAGGAGGAAAACAATATGATTCGGACAACAAAAAATATAGAAAAGGCAGATGTTATAACGCATTCGGGAACATTTCATGGAGATGATGTTTTGGCAACAGTTATATTAAACAGAGCATTAGGAGATATTACTGTTTACAGAGCAATTGAAGTTCCACAAGATGTAGACGAAAATGTCATTGTCTATGACATCGGATTTGGAAAGTTTGATCATCATCAAGAGGGAGAAGACAGAAAACGGGAAAATGGTGTTCCATATGCAGCATGTGGCCTAATTTGGAAGGAATTTGGTAAAAAAATTGTGGCAAACACTTTAAACCCAGAGCTAGTGTGGAATATTATTGACAAAGAGCTCATACAACCAGTAGACGCAGTAGATAATGGTGTAATGCCAACTGTTATGTATCCTACTCAGCCTATGCATTTCTCAAAAATTATTTCCAAGTTTAACCCAAGTTGGGAAGGAGTTAAAAGCTATGATGTTGCTTTTGAGAATGCAGTTGTTTTTGCTGGAATTGTATTTGACTATGTTTTGGCAGATGCTATATCAAGGGCGAAGGCGCAAAAAATTGTTGAAAAAGCAATCGAACTCTCTAGGGGACATATTATGGTATTAAGCCAAAATGTTCCTTGGAATGATGTTGTTCTTTCTTCAACAAATAAAAAGGCGATGGAAATTCAATTTGTCGTTTATCCTTCAAAAAGAGGCGGCTATAATTGGCGTTGCGTTTCGAGTTCAATTGGTGACTTTAGACAGAGAAAAAATGTCCCCCTCGAATGGAGAGGACTACATGGCAAAGCACTTCAAAAGGTAACAGGAGTTAAAACAGCAAGATTTTGTCATCCAAAAGGGTTTATAGGAGGAGCAGAAACCCTAGAAGACGCAATTAAAATGGCAAAAATCGCTGTAGATGCCTAGAAACAAGATTAAATAAGCTGGAAGCCGGGGAGAAATTTACAATTGTAGATTTCTCCCCGGCTAAATTGTACATATTAATATATTTTCACAAAACAAAAAAATCCACATATAATATTTAAGAATAACAATATGGGAGGATTTATTGTGGCTAAAATAATAGTATTTAATAATGACTTAGACCGAATGGAAACATATACAAGAGCTGAATCAGACCCTATGCCATATAATACAAATGGCACATTAAGAGTAAGAGAATTTAGAGGGTCAAGCAAATCGAATATATTATGGACAACTAAAAGAACAATGCAAAGTTGGAATAGTCAAAGATATATATTTGGTGCTCCAATACCGGTTGGATTTGCATTCAAAAGACCATATGAAGGCGGTCATGGAAACCAAAGTCAACATTATGCTGGTGTTGCATTTGATGTTGGGCAAACATTGTCAAGCGCTAGAAGAAATGCTTTATATAACAGTGCTAGAAATTCTGGGGTTTGGGCATATGTAGAACCACAGTCATTAACACCAACATGGGTACATTTTGACAAACGTTTTGGCACACCTGCATGTTCTACAGGAGGATTTCCAACATTAAAAAGAGGGAGTATAAGTAATTATGTATTAATTGCACAAGATGATTTAAACACACTTGGATTTAGAACAGGTGGATTAGATGGAATATTTGGCTTGGCAACACAAGAAGCAGTAACTAATTATCAAAGATCAAGAGGGCTATTCTCAGACGGAATTGTAGGTTGTAATACATGGAGATCTTTACAAGAAGAAGTAGTTGGAACAGGACCAACAAGTACTACTATTAATTAATATAAAATTTATTTACAAAGAAGGTTCTATTTCAAAAACCCTATTATTCAAGTAATTTAAAATTCCACTATCAGATGTAAAATTAAACTTCAAACGAAAGCTTACAAGTTTTTGATATTTAGCTTTAAAATTTTTATTAACTTCATTTATACCGGTATTTTCCATCTCCAACAATAGGAAGACCAATATGAGCTAAATGAGCACGAATTTGGTGAGTTTTACCAGTTTCAATTTCAACATCCAAAAGAGAAGTGTTGTTAGGGTATATTTTTAGTAAGGTATAAGATGTAACAATTTTAGAATAACCCTTCTTAAAAATATCAGAAATATAAACAAAAGATTTTTGGCTATCTTTAAAAAGATAAGCCTCTATTTTTTTGTTTTTCTCTTTAGGAATGCCATATACCAAAGCCAAATAATGTTTTTCAATTTCATGATGTTTAAACTTATCAAGCAAAATATCTAAAGCTTTTTGATTTTTTGCATAAAGAATTAAACCAGAAGTATTTCTATCTAATCTATGGCATGGCATAGGTAAAAATCCACAATTTGAGTATTGTTTGTGGATAACTTCTGTCAAACTTTGCTTTCCAACAACTTCAATATTAATAGGTTTATTAAGTAATAAAATATTATCATCTTCGTAAACAATGTCTAAATTAATATTTTTTTCTAATAATTCATCTGAAATATAAACCAAAATTTCATCATTTTCATAAACATTAATATTTTGTAAAACGCGTTTTCCATTAACTTTAATATCTTTTTTTCTTAAAGTTTTGAAAAACAAATTATCAGAAAGATTGGGAATATTTTCTTTTAAAAACTTATTCAATTTTTTATTATCATATTTTTTTGGAACAATTAATTTTTTCATAATACTAATTATAAAATAAAAACCTTAAAATATCAAGCAATATAAAAATTTATATTAAAAGTATTAAATAGAAACATTGAAATATCAAGGTTAAAAAATAAATAAAATTAATTAAAAAATTCATAAAATATCCATTGACAAAAAACGACAAAAAAATATATAATTTAATTTAAAGGGGGCAATACAAATGAAGATAAAAAAAATCATATTTTTTATGACAATTTTATTTTATATAATCATTCGGAACCACAAGTGTAAATGCAGATGTAGGAAGTTTTGAATCATATAGTGGTGGAGGAGGTTCATGGGATTCAGGAAGCTCATGGAGTTCTAGCGATTATGACTATGACTATGATTACGATTCAGGGGATTCATATGGTTCATATGGTTACGTAGGAGGTGGATTTGGACCAGTAGTTATATTTTTTATTATAGTAATTGTGGCTATATGTTATAGTTTAAATGCTAGAAAAGGACAAGGATATAGAAGACCACCAAGAAACTATGCTCCACGAATAGATTATAATCAAAGAGAACAACAAATTGAAGCTAGAATAAAACAAATAGATCCACTTTTCAGTAAAGAGGAATTTATTGCAAACAGTAAAACTTTATTTGTTAAGTTACAACAAGCATGGACAGACAGAGATTGGTCTGTTATAAGAGTTTTTGAAACAAACGAATTATTTGAACAACATAAAAATCAATTACAAGGATATATAAATAACAACCAAATAAATGTTATGGATAGAATATGTGTAAATTATGCACAATTATTTGATTTTAGACAAGAAGGAGATAAAGATGTAATAGTTGTTCGATTAAATTCAAGAATGGCAGACTATATAATTGATGCAACAACAAAGCAAGTGTTAAGAGGAAACAAAACTACTGAATATGTTAATACATATTTATTAACATTTGTACGTAAAAAAGGTTTACAAACAAAAGAAGGAACAGATAAAATAAAGACCACAAATTGTCCAAACTGTGGTGCACCAACACAAATTACATCAGCTGGAAAATGTGAGTATTGTGGAAGCGTTATTACAACTGAAAGTTATGATTGGGCACTTTCAAATTTAGAAAGAGAAAAAATATAATTTAAGGAGGAATTATTATGGGATTAATTAAAGCAGCAGCAGGTGCTATAGGAAGCACTTTTAAAGACCAATGGAAGGAAGCCATTAGATGTGAAGACATGAATAATGATGTTCTAATGGTTAAAAAAACAACACCAACAGGAGTAATTTCAAACAAAAGTACAATTATAGTGGGGCCAGGACAATGTGCAATTATATATGATAACGGAAAAGTTATTGATGCAACGGCAGAAGAAGGATTATATGAATTTGATTCATCTTCAACACCATCATTTTTTGCAGGACAATTTGGAACGACATTTAAAGAAATGTGGCAAAGATTTACATATAATGGTGCAACAAGTAAACAACAAGCAGTATTTTTCTTTAATATAAAAGAAATAATAGACAATAAATTTGGAACAGCTTCACCTATTCCATTTCAAGACTGGTCACATCCAATACCAAACCAAATGACAAATACAATTACACCTCTAAGAGTTCAAATTAAATGTTTTGGTAAATATACATTTAAAATTATAAATCCAGCATTATTTATGTCAGAACTTGCAGGAACAGCAGATGTATATAGAAAGGAGCAATTAATAGAACAAATTAGAACAGAAGTAATGGCAGCATTCCAAAATGTAACAAATGAATTAGGAACAGAAAAACACAAAATACCAGTTTTAGAAATGCCAAGCCAAACAGATGAAATAAAACAAATGATGGAAGAAGACGTATTTGATGCAGACATTAGAAAAAGAGGACTTGCAATAATAGGTTTCGCAGTAGAATCTGTTACATTAGATGACGAATCAAAGAAGAAGATAGATAATTACGAATTAAGCTCAAATGCACATATGCAACAAGGAAGAATGGTTGATGCATATGCAAACGCAGTTGAAGGTGCAGCAAATAATGCTAATGGTGCAATGAATGGATTTATGGGAATAGGTATGATGAATATGGCTTCAAACGGAATGGTAGGAGGAGCAGTAAATGGTCCTTGGCAAAATACAGAAAAAAGTTCAATAGATTTAAGTAAACAAACAACTGAACAAAGAGATGCCGAAAACAAAACAAACCAAGAGGATACGGCAGGTGAAGAAGAAGAATGGAAATGTGAATGTGGAATTGTTAATCATGGAAAATTTTGTGTAAATTGTGGAAAAGAAAAGCAGGCAAAAAAAGTTTGCCCAAAATGTAATGCTATAAATGAACCAACAGACAAGTTTTGCAGTGAATGCGGAGAACCACTAAAATAATTTAAAATTTATATAAAGCATAAAAAAACCGAATTTGGAAATACTAAAATCAAAGTATTTCTAAAGGAGGTTTTTCTTTTGTTAAATAATAAAGTAGAAATATGTGGAGTTAACACATCAAAACTACCTTTACTTAGCAAAGAAGAAAAAGATGAACTATTTATAAAAATAAAAGATGGAGATGAAGAAGCAAGGCAAATTTTCATTAATGGTAATTTAAGACTTGTTCTTTCAGTAATACAAAGATTTAGAGGAAGAGGAGAATCAGCAGATGATCTATTTCAAGTAGGATGTGTGGGATTGATAAAAGCAATAGATAACTTCGATTTAAACCAAAATGTACAATTTTCAACTTATGCAGTACCAATGATAATTGGAGAAGTTAGAAGATACTTAAGAGACAACAATAGTATAAGAGTAAGCAGGTCTGTAAGAGATTTAGCCTATAAAGTAATTCAATTTAAAGAAAGATACAATAAGGAAAATTCAAAAGAGCCAACAATAGATGAGATAGCTAAAGAACTAAATGTAAATAAAGAAGAAATTGCATTTAGTTTAGATGCAATACAAGACCCAATATCACTTCATGAGCCAGTATACAATGATGGAGTTGATAATATATATATAATGGATCAAGTAAGTGATCCTAAAAATACAGATGAATCTTGGACAGAGAATTTAAGCTTAATGCAAGCAATGAAGAAAATTACAGAAAAAGAAAAAGAAATTATAGCAAGAAGATTTTTTGACGGAAAAACACAAATGGAGGTTGCAGAAGAAATAGGAATATCTCAAGCACAGGTTTCTAGATTAGAAAAGAGTGCAATTAAGCATATAAAAAGATTTTATAATTAATTATAAAAAATTAAAATGAACTCTTATTTTTAGACAAGTAAGTTTAAGAAATGGAGTTCATTTTAATTTTTAAAATAGTAAAATATTTTGATTTTTTGAATATAATAATTGGAAAGGAGTAAATATATGCAAGATAAGGGTATGGATTTTAGAAAAAAAGAGGTTATAAATATAACAGATGGGAGAAGACTTCGGTTTTGTGCAAGATGTATGTGCAGATTTGGATACAGGGAAAATAACTTCTATAATAGTACCAGGTGGTACAAATAAAATATTGAATTTCTTTTCAAGTAGTAATGATATTATTATAGAATGGGAAAAGATAAAATGTATTGGAGAAGATTTAATTTTGGTAGAAATATAAATTTAATTGAAATTTTAGTAAATATATAAATGCAGTTTTTATAGTAAAAGCAAAAATTTCAAATGAATAGAATAAATTGGATAAAATTGGTTTGAAAAAAAGTTGAAAAAAGTGTTGACAAAACAAATTTATGGTGGTATTATAAAGAAGTACTATGTGAAGAGGACATAAAAAATAACCATAAAAACAAAAGTGGCTTTTTATGTTAGTAATAGAAATAAACATTAAAATATGGCACCAAATTACTAACTTTTTTATGTCTAAAATAATAACAAAAGCAAGAAAACAAATATATATAAATATATATTTGAAATGCAAAAAACTTTTTTAAAAAAAAATTTTAAAAAAGTATTGACAAAGAAAAATAAGCATAGTATAATGGAAAAAGTCCGTTAAACAAAAAAGGACTTAAAAAAGTA
>CANRQH010000039.1 GCA_947632745.1 uncultured Clostridia bacterium
TTTATAAATATCTATATGGTATAACTTTATTTTTATCATCTAAATCAATAATTTTGTCGTACATACATATAATTCCACCTTCTCCAATAGTTCCAACTTTTTCTAATACTTTAAAATTAGATATCATATCTTTATTTGGATTTGCAGATTTTTTTATTTCTATTGGATGTAATTTTCCATTTTGTTCTATTATTAAATCTATCTCTTTTTTTTCTTTGTCTCTATAAAAATAAATTGGAGGTCTTAATTCACCCCTATTGTAATAACTTTTTATAATTTCTACTATAATAAAGTTTTCGAAGAAATTTCCAGCCATATTTCCAGACTCTAATACATCTTTATTTTTCCATTTTGTTAGATAGGAAACTATTCCTGTATCTAAAAAATATATTTTAGGTGTCTTTACAGCTCTTTTCATTATATTGTTATAATATGGCTCTAATAAATATACAATGTTAGATGATACTAAAATGGATAGCCATCTTTGCGCTGTTGGAACCGTTATTCCTACTTCAGCTGCCACACTATTTAAATTTAGTAGTTGTCCTATTCTACTTGCTAATGCTGTCATAAATTTTAAAAATGTCAATGTATCTCCTACCTGAGTTAAATTTCTAACATCTCTTTCTATATAAGTGTTTACATACATTGAATAAAACATCTCAAAGTCGCTTTCCTCTTGATATAACGCTGGCATAGTTCCTTTATGAATTATATCCCAAATTTCATCATATGAAATTTTTGTATCATGCTTTTTTCTTTTTTCAAGATACTCTTCTGTTGGAATAAAAGGTTCGTCAAATTCTACTTCTTTAATCTCTCTTAAACTCAAACCTAAAAGATTTAATATTCCAATTCTTCCAGCTAAACTTTCGCTTACATTCTTCATTAAATGAAATTGTTGTGAACCAGTTAAATAAAACATTACTTTTTTTTCACTATTATCGATTGCTATTTTGATATATCTTAATAAATCAGGTGCATATTGTATTTCATCAATAATGATTGGTGGCTGATTTGATTTTAAAAATAAATTTGGGTCTTCCTTCGCTGATTGGTTTAATATCATATCATCTAATGTTATATAATTTATGCCAGGTTTTACGTTTTTTAACATTGTCGTTTTTCCAACTTGTCTAGCTCCCGTAATTAATATAGCTTTAAACATTTTCTCTTGCCTTTTTATAACCTTTTCAGCACTTCTTTTTATATATTTCATATTTCCCCTTCTCCTTTTTTGACTATTTTAATATTCAATATTATTATAGTCGAAATATCGTTTCTTGTCAATATTTTGGTTTGTAATTATTCATTTTTTAAAATTAAACCAAACGTCTACCTGTTTGTCTTGATGAATTTCTATTCTATTAATAATAACTTTCATTATTTCTGGTGTTGGTTTTTCTAAACTAAAAAATTCTTTTATTACTTTTTCAATTTCTTGGCTATTGTTTTTTTCATTATTTACTGACATTTCCTTTAATTCTATGTACTCTTTTTCTTTTTGTTTTGCTTCATCTTGCAATTTTTCAAATAGTCTTTCATACATCTCTTCACTTAATTTGCCATTCAATTTATCTATATACATCTTATCAATATTTACATTTATTAACTTTACCTCTGCCTCTAATTTTTTCATTAATTTACTATAATCATATTTTGTTTTGTTATTTTGAATAGCTAATTCAATCTTTTTGCTGTCAATATTTTGAAATAATTGTCTTATGTATTTTAATACTTGATTTTCTAATTCATAATAATTAAATCCATGTGAAGTACATACCCCCAATTTTGAGTTTCTACGATAATTATTACATATCATATCTAGTTTTCCATTTTTTCTTATTCGCACCCCTATCTTATGTTTACATTCATAGCAAAACAACAATCCATCTAATAAAAATTTATGCTTTTTTTCGTTTCTATTATACTTTTGTACAATTATCATTTTTTGTACTTTATTAAAAACTTGTCTATCTATAATTGGTTCATGTGTATTTTTCACAATATTCCACTGTTCCTGTGGATTTCTTTTAATTTTTCTATTTTTATAACTTATTCTGCTTCTTTTATTTTGAATTGTATTTCCAATATACACTTCATTTTTTAATATGTTTTTTATTGTTTTATTTTCCCAAAAAGTGGCTTTGTTATACCTTATTTGATTTACTGTAGGAATATTGTTACTATTCAAATAATCTCTAATATCTCCAATATTTTTTCCGTAAATTTGCCATATTAAAAATAGTTTTTACTATTTCCCCTTCTTGTTCACAGATAATCAATCTATTTTTATCCTTTGGGTCTTTCATATATCCAATTGCAGTTTTTCCTCCTACCCACTTTCCTTGCTTTTGCATAGTATGTAGGGCTGTCCTAATTTTTTTCGACAAATCCTTAGAATACATATCATTTAAAATTGACTTAAATGGTGCAATATCATTATTACCATTGTTTGTCGCAAAAGTATCTATTCCATCTGTTACAGAAACATATCTAACTTCATGCTCTGGGAACCATTTTTCAATAAATTCACCTGTTTCTATATAATCACGGCCTAAACGAGATAGGTCTTTTGTTATAACCATATTTATTTTTCCAAGTTCAATATCATTTATCATTCTTTTAAAACCTGGTCTATTGAAATTTGTTCCTGTAAATCCTTGATCAGTATATATATCTACTAAATTATATTTCAAACCAAGTTTTTTTACATATTCGGTTAATAAATCTCTTTGATTTTTTATACTTTCACTTTCATCAAAACCTCTATCTACATCTTCTTTGGATAACCTTATATAAATTGCAACCTTATAAATTTCTGTTTTTATTTGATCAAGCATTTTTCCTCCTTTCCATGCTTGATAAAAACAATTAGAAAACGAGATATTAAGTTTTCTATTTCTTCACCCTTTTCATCAAAATACACATTAATTTTAAATTTTTCATTCATAGTTGCCTCCTCAAATTATGAATATTTATTTAATTTATATGCATAAAACAATCAGTTATTCACATCTAAATTTTGATGTAGATAAATCTACTTCTTCATTTATTTGTAATTTTGTCATAGTTCCAGTTGAAATATTAAAATCTTTTATTTAGTGTCTACCTTGGAATCTACTTTCTGGTATATCATGAAGGCATATCGCAATTGCAAGACCAATTCCAAGTTTTGTTGATGCTTCAAATCCTGACCCAATTGCAAGACCGTTCCGGAAAATTATGGATTGCTAATCCAATACTTACAATTATCCCTGTTTTTAATAGATTATTAGATTTTAAACTTTGTTTTTCACTAAATTTTGTTTCAACTAATTTATCACATATAATCATTGCAATTATTCCAAATCCAATTCCTACTATTACCATTAAAATATTGGCAAGTTCTAGCGCTTCTGGAATTAAATCAAAACATATTACAGCCATCATAAGACCTGATGCAAAAGATAATATAAAACTTAAAAATTTATTTGAAACTTTATTAAAAAAGCATCCTATTATTCCACCTAACGTTGTTCCAAATGTGCCAAAAAATAAGCCTAAAAGAGTTGTTTTTAAAATTTCCATGCTTTCCACCTCTATTAGACTTTATTAAAGAAATTTTATTTTAGAACTTTTTGATATCTTATTTATAAAAATATTATCTATCTGTAACAGTTGTCAAAAAAGGACGTCCCCAATGGCAGTTTTTTGTGCCATAAAAGAACGTCCCAAGTAACATTATTTAAATTCTATTATATTATTATTTTTCAAGCTTTTTTGTACATCAATAACTCTTTGATTAGAAGAGCCTCTCCATTTTAAAGTTGGGTCATGTAATTCGTCAGAATATCTGCCATCTACTAATACATCAATGTAGTTCATAACTTCTTTGTCTTTTAAATCTTCATCAAATTTGAAGCCTGACCATACCCATATATTTTTATTTGGATATTTTTCTTTAAATGCCTTTGCAAGCTCTGTTGTTGCTTTTATATTCTTTGGGTGCATTGGTTCTCCACCTAAAATAGATAGGCCTTTTACATAATCTTTATCACATAACTCTAGTACTTCATCTATTGTATCATTATTAAAATCTTTTCCGCCTTCAAAGTCCCATGTTTCAGGGTTAAAGCAATTTTTACAATGAAATTCACATCCTTGCATAAATACTGAAACCCTTACTCCTGGCCCATTTGATATATCCATTTTTCTAACTATATTGTATCTCATTTGCAATCAGCCACCTTATTATCTATATGTAAAACTCTCTCTTTAATTTCTTGTGTTCTTCCTTTATTCCAGAAATTTGTACCTATATAACCACATGTTCTTCTAGCTACATTTAATGAATTATGGTCTCTATTGCCACAATTTGGACAATACCATTCTAAATTATCATCTATTAGTATTTCTCCTGTATATCCACATTTTTGGCAATAATCTGATTTTGTATTTAATTCTGCATACATTATATTGTCATAAATAAATTTAATTACATCTATAATTACATCTAAATTATTTTGTAGATTTGGTGTTTCTATATATGAAATAGCTCCACCAGGGCTTAATCTTTGGAATTCACTTTCAAGTTTTAATTTTGTAAATGCATCTATTTCTTCAAATACAGGTACATGGTATGAATTTGTAATATAATTTTTATCTGTTACTCCCTCTACTGTACCAAATCTTTCTTTTAAACATTTAGCAAATTTATATGTTGTTGATTCTATTGGAGTTCCATATACTGAATAATCAATATCTTCTTCTGCTTTCCATTTTTTGCATGCATCATTAAGCTTTTCCATAACTTTTAATCCAAAGTCTTTTCCTTCTCCATTGTCAGTATGTGAAGCACCTGTCATATATTTTACACATTCATATAAACCAGCATATCCTAAAGATATTGTTGAATATCCATGGTGTAATAGTTCATGTATGCTTTCTCCTGGCTCTAACCTTGCTAGTGCACCATTTTGCCAAAGTATTGGTGCAACATCACTTGTAACTCCACTTAATCTCTTATGTCTTATTTGTAGTGCTTTATGGCATAATTCTAAACGTTCGTCCATTATCTTCCAGAATTTATCCATATCTTTTTCTGAAGAAAGAGCAACATCTGGTAAGTTTAAAGTAACAACACCTTGGTTAAATCTTCCATAATATTTGCCTTTTCCTTCTACATAGTTTTTAGCTTTAGCAATGTTTCCTAAATGCATTGTTCTATCTGGTGTTAAGAAGCTTCTGCACCCCATACATGGGTAGCAATCTCCCTCTCCATTTTCATTTTTCTTTAATTCTAACATTACTTTTTCTGATATGTAATCAGGAACCATTCTTTTAGCTGTACATTCTGCTGCAAGTTTTGTTAAATAGTAAAATTCTCCATCTTCATTAATATTATCTTCTTCCAAAACATATAATAATTTTGGGAATGCAGGTGTTATATATACACCTTTTGTGTTTTTAAATCCAAGTATTCTTTGTTTTAGAAATTCTTCTATTACCATTGCAAGCTCTTTTTTATATTCTGTTGTTTCATTTAAGTACATAAATACACTTAAAAATGGTGCTTGTCCATTTGTATTTGTCATTGAATTTACTTGATAGTTAAATGTTTGAACTCCATCTCCAATTTCTTTTCTTGTATCTTCCCAAGCAAATTTTTCACAATCTTCTTTTGAAAGTTTTCTTTTTTCATATTTTTTATAATATTGCTCATAACTGCTTCTTACAAATGGTGCTAAATGTGTAAGTGAAATTGTTGCTCCACCATAGCTTGATGATGTAACAGCTAATATAATTTGTGTTGCAATTGTTGCAGCTGTTATAAATCTATGTGGTTTTTCTATCATTACTCCATTTATAACTGTTCCATTTTGTAACATATCATCTAAGTTTATTAATTCACAGTTATGAAGTGCATTTTGTGCAAAATAGTCTGCATCATGGAAGTGTATTATTCCTGAATCATGTGCTTCAACTATTTCTGTTGGAAGTAAAAATCTTCTAGTTATATCTGTACTTGTTATTCCTGCTAAATAGTCTCTTTGTGTTGTTATAACTTGAGCATTTTTGTTAGAATTTTCACTATTCCAATATTCGTTTTCTCCTTCAATTAATTCTTTAATTGTTTGGTCTGTTGTATTTGCTTTTCTAACTAATTCTCTTGTGTAACGATATGTAATATATTTTTTTGCTAATTGATATTTACCAAATTCCATTAATTTTTCTTCAATAATATCTTGAATATCCTCTACTAATATTCTTTTTTTGTTAAGCTCTTCGATGTATTGAATAATTTCCTTAATTTCCTCATTTGTTGCTTTTTCTTTTCCTCTTACTTCATTGTTGGCTTTTTTTATTGCCGTTTCAATTTTGCTAGAGTCATAATCAACAATGTGTCCATCTCTTTTTACAATTTTCATATTTTTTCTTCCTTTCTTGTGTATTTTTTTGTTTTACTTGATTGATTATAAAAACAACTTTCAAAAAATTGAAAGGTGCATTTGCAACTTTTTTAAATTTATGATAAAATATTTTTGAGGTGGTTTTATGGACGCTCCATTTAGCGGTATTTCTGAGTTACAGAAAAATAAATTGCTTAAATTATTGGGAACTCACATATTTAATTTTAATAAAAATCAGGAAATCTTACAGACTATGAAGGATGACAATATTGTTTGTATTTTACTTAAAGGTCATGCCCATATTGTTAATATTGATTATAACGGAGAAGAAACTTTAGAAGAGGATTTAACTGAAAATAGTGTTTTTGGTACTAGTATTTCAGATATAGAAAGTAGCAATTGTCAAATAATAGCAAAAGAAAATTGTAGCGTTTTAGTTATAGATTATAATAAATTAATAAATATAAACTTTATTGACCATAAATATTACAATATTTTTATAAATAATCTTTTTCAAATTATTCATACGAAAATAAAAGAAAAAAATGATAGAATTAGAATTTTAACTAAAAAATCTATTAGAGATAAATTACTAGAATTTTTT
This sequence comes from uncultured Clostridia bacterium, assembly GCA_947632745.1. Taxonomy (GTDB): domain Bacteria; phylum Bacillota; class Clostridia; order TANB77; family CAG-508; genus CAG-269. The sequence continues at coordinate 6,997 of CANRQH010000039.1, forward strand.
GAATCAGAATATAAAAAAACTCGTTCTAAATATATTTATATGCAAAAAAGTTTTAAAGAATTGTCTGATTACTTTTCTGTTAATCGCTCTGCTATGTTTAGAGAACTTAGATATTTAAAAGATGAAAATTTTATAAAAATTGATGGTAGAAGAATAACCTTATTATATACTCCTCAAGTTTAAATAGTTTCATATTACTACTGCTTGCAAGCTCGAAATTAATAAAATTTTTATAAAAAACGCTGGAGTGCTTTTAAGCTAGAAATTCTTACACTTTTTTATGGAAAGAGTTCAAGTTTATCTTGGAAGGGTGCCATAAAAAAGAGTTAGAATTTCTGCGAAAAAGTAAGGGACAAAGGTTTTTATAAAAATTTTATTAATTTCGAGCTTGTAAACTGTAACATATGTATAATAATTATCATTTTTTCACTTTTAATAGCCTTAAAGCATTAATAATTGCAATTATAGAAACACCTACATCTGCAAATACCGCTTCCCACATAGAAGCTATTCCAAATGCGCTTAAAATTAAAATAAGTATTTTTATAAAAATTGCAAATATTATATTTTCTTTAACAATTCTTAATGTTTTTCTTGATAATTTAATTGCATTTACTATTTTTGATGGTTCATCTGTCATAAGTACAATATCTGCTGCTTCTATTGCTGCATCTGACCCTAAGCCTCCCATTGCTATGCCTATGTCTGAAATAGCTAAAACTGGTGCATCATTTATTCCATCCCCTACAAAAACAAGTTTACCGCTTTTGCTTTTTTCTTTTAACAAACTTTCTACCTTTTCTACTTTTTCTTGTGGTAAAAGCCCTGTATATACTTTATCTAATTCTAATTCTTTTGCAATACTTTCTCCTATTTCTTTTGTATCTCCTGTGAGCATTACTGTTTGTTTTATATTGTTTTTCTTTAGGTCATTTATTGCTTTTGCAGAATCTTCTTTTACTTTGTCTGCAATTACTATATACCCTACAAAATTTCCATCTACTGCAACATACAAAATTGTACCTATATCATTTGATTTTGTAAACTCTATTTTTCTTTCTTTCATTAATTTTTCGTTTCCAACTAGCACCTCTTGGTTTTCTATTTGAGATACTATTCCAAGACCTGCTAATTCTTCTGTTTTTTGTATTTTACTTTCATCAATTTCTTTGCCATATGCTTTTTTTACAGACAAAGCTATTGGATGATTTGAGTAATTTTCGCTATATGCTGTAATTTTTAATAATTCTTCTTCACTAATGTCTACTGGTTTAACCTTTTGTACTTCAAATATTCCTTTAGTTAATGTTCCTGTTTTGTCAAATACCATTATTTCAGTATTAGCAAGCCCTTCTAAATAGTTACTTCCTTTTATTAAAATTCCCATTTTAGAAGCTCCACCTATTCCCCCAAAAAAGCTTAATGGTATTGAAATAACTAAGGCACAAGGACAAGATACAACTAAAAATGATAATGCTCTATATAGCCATTCAGAAAACGTAGCATCTTTTATAATAAGTGGTGGCACAATTCCAAGTATTAAAGCTAGAATTACAACTGTTGGTGTATAATATTTTGCAAATTTTGTAATAAAATTTTCTGATTTTGATTTTTTATTACTTGCATTTTCAACTAAATCTAATATTTTATTTACTGTTGATTCTCCATATTCTTTTGTAACTTTTATTTTTATAACACCTGTTAAATTTATACATCCACTTAAAACTTGATTTCCATTTTGTACATCTTGTGGCATAGATTCTCCTGTTAATGCTTTTGTGTCTATACTTGAAGTTCCTTCTATAATGCATCCATCTAATGGAATTTTTTCTCCCGGTTTTACTATAATTATTTCGTCAATCTTTACTTCTTCTGGGCTTACTTTTTTAATTTCTCCATTTCTTTCTACATTTGCAAAATCTGGCCTTATGTTCATTAAATCTGAAATTGATTTTCTTGATTTATCTACAGCATAATCTTGAAATATCTCTCCTATTTGATAAAATAACATAACAGCTACTGCTTCTGGGAATTCTCCTATTCCAAATGCACCAATTGTCGCAACTGTCATTAAAAAATGTTCATCAAGAACCTCTCCTTTAAAAATATTTTTTATTGCTTCTACTACAATTTCAAGCCCTACAATTATATAAGCTATTATAAATATTGTATTATTTATCCATTGATTATTAAAATTTATTATAAGCCCAATAGCAAATAATATAGCTGATATTATAACTTTAATTACATCTTTTTTCATTGTTAATTTTCTTCCTTTCTCTTTTTTACTTTGCCGTCATATAGTTATGCAAAATCATATTATTTTAAACTATAATATTTTATATGCTCTGCCTATATTTTCTTTATTTTCTATGTTCTATATGTTCAGCACCTATTTCAAATACTTCTTTTACATGATTATCGTCTAACATATAAAAAACTTCTTTACCTAATTTTCTACATTTTACAATTCCGCTTCTTCTTAATGTTCCTAATTGATGTGAAATAGAAGATTTACTCATGCCCAATACATTTGCAATATCACATACACACATTTCATTTTGATCTAATGCAAATAAGATTTTTGTTCTAGTTGTATCTCCTAAAATTTTAAAAAATTCTGCAAGTTTATTAAACATATCTTCATCTGGCATTTTTTTTATCGTTTTGTCTACAACCTCTTGATGAATTACATTACAATCACATATAAACTCGTTTTTAGACATTGCTACCTCCTTGTTTTATAAAATTAGGTTGAATACTTATTCAACTGTTACTTATATTATAGTTGAATAGTTATTCAATTGTCAATGCTTTTTTAATTTTTTTATATAATTTTAATTTTTTTATATAACTTTTTAGTCTTCTCTTTTTTATTGAATATCAAATTTTTGCCGTAAAAAATACACCTCTATTAAGATTGTACCATAATTTCTTTATGTCCTACTTAATATGGCGTATTTCACTTCTATTTTTATAAAAATTATTAAATTACTCTCAGTTTTTTATCACATTTACTACATAAGTGGTGCAACTAATCTTAATGCTGATTGCCAAATTGATTTAAAGAATTTTGGATTTGCATCACTTTTAGATACTTCTACACTTTTTTCCATAGTATTAATTAAATCTTTTTTTATATCTTTAATTACATCTACACCTTCCATATAACATCCACACTCAAAATGCAAATATAAACTTCTATAATCCAAATTTATTGTACCTACAGTTGCAACATTATCATCTGATACAAATACCTTGCTATGTACAAATCCTGGAGTATATTTATATATTTTTACTCCTCCTTTTACTAAAGGTTCTACATATGATTCTGTAAGTGTATATACTATTTTTTTATCTGGTATACCTGGTATTACAATTCTAACATCTACTCCTCTTTTTACAGCTAATGTTAAGGCGTTTATCATATCAGTATCTATAATTAAATATGGTGTAAAAATATAAACATAGTCATTTGCCTGATTTATAATATTTAGATATACATCTTCTCCAGTAATTTCAGTATCTAATGGTGTTTCACCATATGGTACTATGTATCCTTGTGGTTCTTCTTTATTTGTAAAATCATATTTGAATTTATTAAAATCTTCATCTTCTTTTTTAAAAGCATTCCACATAGTTAAAAACATTACTGTATAATTCCAAACGGCATCTCCTGAAATCTTTATTGCATTATCCTTCCAATGACCATATTTACTATTCATATTTATATATTCATCTGCAATATTAATTCCTCCTGAAAAAGCTACCTTTCCATCAATATCTAAGATTTTTCTATGGTCTCTATTATTCATTATAACTCCTGCAATAGGATTTAATTTGTTAAATACTACACATTTAATTCCTTTTGCCTCAAGTTCATTTGGATATGATTTTTTTAATGTAGATAAACATCCCAAATCATCATACATAACTCTTACATCTACCCCTTGTTTAGCCTTTTCTTCTAAGATTTCTAAAATAGAATCCCACATTTTGCCATGAGCTACAATAAAATATTCAAAAAATATAAATTCTTTTGCTTTTTTTAATTCTTCTAACATATCTTTAAATGCTATTTCTCCAAGTGGATAATAAGTAATGTCATTGTTCGTTGTTATTGGATAACCTGCAAAATCACTTAAATACCTCATTTTACCGTTGTTTTTAAATTGTTCTTTTATTTTTTCATTTTGAACTAAATACTTTTTACTTTCGCTTTCACTTTGCTTTATATTTTTTAAAGTTTTACTATTATTTTTATTTCTATAAAATATTATATAAAGTAATGTTCCCAGTATTGGAAATAATATTAAACTAATAATTATTGGCAATGTATATGAATAATTTTTGCTTTCTCTTATTAAATGAAGTGTAAGTAATAATCCTATTATTTTGAAAAATACATAAACTATATAAAAATTTTCTATGAAAAATAAGTACATTCCCAATGATAATGCTATTTGTAATATTAATCCTACTATTACAATAATTCCTCTTTCTATTGCCATTTTCATAAAATATTTCTCCTTTACTTATATTCTATTCATTTTGTTTCATTTTTATTTTAGTGTTTTTATCTTTTTTTGTCAATATTGTCTATAAGTTCAAACTTAAAATGTGTTACTATTCACAGCCCAAAAATTCTTGTAACATAACAGTAACAGAAATTTAATACAAAAAAGATGGCTATAATAAT
>CANRQH010000040.1 GCA_947632745.1 uncultured Clostridia bacterium
ATTACCTTTATTATTTGTTGATCTTTGAAGTTTTTTAATATAGACAAATAATTATCTCTTTTTATTCGTTCCATAAAGATTCCCTCCTAATTACAATTATACTCTCTATTTATATTATAGTCAAGTTTTTTCAAAATTATGAAAAAACTTATTCATTTTGTAAGGTTTTTTCATAATTGTTGACTTGCGAAATTTAAAGATATTTTAAGGAGAGTGTCTATAAAGACAATTATTTACTAAGTTTATATACTGCATATTGGTTTAATGATACACACTCGTTTTTTGCTTCAACGGTTAATTCAACACGAGTAACCCGACAAGCAAACCAGCATTAATCTACATGCAGTCCTAGATCAAAATCAGAAGCAGAAACTGATGTATCTCTTTCCTCACTTAAAGTATTATTATACCCTAATGCTACTTCCTCCACACATTCTTCCGTTATAATCTGTAATCCGTGTTCCGTATCATTATAGAGCACTCTATACATCTTACTATTATATTGTACAAATGGACTTTTTTCATAATCATTAGTTGCTTCTGGTTTTATTTGTAATACATCTTTTGCTAATTTTTCTTTCGTTGATGTGCTTTCAGAAAATGTTCCATTATATATTTCTGATGCTTTTATATCTTTATATTTTCCATCTTTTGTTGTTAATGTTAATTCTGATAAATCTTCTGGTAAGTCTGTTTCTGGGTCATAATCAAAATATCTTGCAAGTATTTCTTTAAATTTTTCTTCTGTTAATTTTCCTTATGTACTGTATTAAGTATAACTAAAACTAAATTTATTTGTCAATTTATTTTTACTTTTTTACAAAAATGTTATCATTTTGTAATTTATTTGTCACATATTTTTTTATCACAAATAGACGGACTTAACTCGTATCAAACATCTCTGTTTTCACAATACAAGTCCTTCCGTCTATTTTTATATTACAATTTGTAATTTACTTATAATAGTCCTCCATCTAAATAATTTCTACCACCATAGTACATTTTCTATATAATCACAATTTGCTTCTATTTCTTCTAAACAAGTGTCTGAAATTACGATTTCATATTCCATATTTTAATTCCCATTCTTTAAAGACATCTTCGGCTTTTCTTACTCTTCCATTATTATAATCTTCTTCTGACTTCAATATTTTTCTTTCTATTTCTTCATCTAACATTTTCTTTTTATATTCTTCCATACTCATAACAACTACATTATTTTTACTATTTTTACTTACTACAATTTCTCCATATTGATTAACTGCTGTTTCTATTTCTTTTAAATTTGTTAATTGTTGCATAGCAATACTCCTCTCTTTTCATACTATTTATATTATAGCATAAATTTTACTATTTTTGAATACTTTTCGTTAATTTTCTAAAATTATTATTTGTAAATAATTTCATTATATACAATTTCTTAGGCTTGTCCTTTAATTGCATTCATTGTTCCCACCCAATATCCTACATTCCAGTAAGAGGCAATATTTCATACACTTTAGTCTTCCAAGTTGAATCTTTTATAATATCAATTCCATTATACTTTCCTGTTAAAGTTGCAGTATTTTGAAAAACATCATCTCTTTTTACATCAGAATTCACTTTTGCAAATAGTGACATTTCTTGGTCTGAGCTAAATCCTGCATTTACTGTTCCAAAATCTATTTTAATACTTGTTATATATTCGTTGCTTGATAATTCTTTAGAAAAATCAATTTCTTCTGATTTTTTAGTATCTAAACCTTCTAAAAATAAAACATAATCTTCTGTAAAATTAGTTTTGTAGTATAAATTATAACTTCCATCTTGATTATAAGTTCCCAAATTCATTTTTGTTAATCTTATATAATCAGTTGGAATTTGGTCTTCAAATGTGAAATTATCTAAGGGTACATTTCCTGTGTTTTTTATATTTATTTTATATTCTATTTTTTCATCTGCCTGCGCTTTATCTGGTCCTGTTTTTTCTATTTCTGCATCTGGGTTTTTAGGTTTATTTTTTATATTTAATGAAACTATTTCTTTATTTTTAGAAATTTCAACCGTATAGTAATTTTCGTCTAAAATATACCATTCGTTTGTTTTTGTTTCCTTTACTTTGTACGTTCCTTTTTCTAAATCTTTTGTTGTTGCAATACCATCTTTATTTGTTGTAACAGTATCTACAAGATTTCCATTACTACTATATATTTCAAATATAACTCCTTCAAGTGGTGCACCTTTTTCTAGTCCTGTAATTTCACTTTTGTCTTCTGTTGTTTTTATAATTTGAATATTTCCTCTTATTTTTTGATTTTCAACTATTACATCTTTTACCTTATTTGCTTCAAGTGGCACTTCTATTATTTCATTATTTAGCTCATATAATTCATCTGTTTTTGTTTCTTTTAATCTTAATTTTTGGTAATCTCTTATTACATATTCTTTTGTATATGCTTCCCCGTTTTCGTTTGTTTTTATGGTTTCTAATACATTATCATTTGTATCTAAAACTTCAAATTCTACGTTTGGCAATTTTATTTCGTTATTATCTTTATCAACTTTTATTACTCTAAGCCCACCTTTTTTTAATTCATCTTCTACTGTAGTTTCTGTAAGTTCATTCCACTTTATTTCAACATTTTGGTCTTCTGCTAAATTGTACCATTGGTTGGTTTTAGTTTCTTTTAGCAAATAATTTCCTGTTCTTAAATTTTTTATTTCTATTTTGCCATCTACATCTGTATTATATGTGCCAACTACTTTTCCTAACTCTTCGCTATATAGCTCAAATTCAACATTTCCAAGGGTTAGTTTGTTGTCTTCTTTATCAACTTTGTATATTGTTAAATCTCCTTTTTTGTGTTCATTTTCTATTTGTACTAAACTTGTTTGATTGTAATCTATATGAACATTAAATTCTGTGTTTTCTTTTAAGATATAATTTTCATTTGTCTTTGTTTCTTTTAATACATATTCTCCAGGGAATAAACTCTCAAATAATATTTCTCCATTTGCATCTGTCGTTTTAGTTTGAACTAACTCTTTTTTTGAATTATATAGTTCAAAAGTTACTCCATCTATTCCTTTTTTTGTTTCATCATCTATTTTTTCTATTTTAAGTTTTCCTGTATCTAATTTTAAATTAATATTTGCTGTTTTTGTTACATTTTCAGTATTATCTGTTGTTAATAAATAATTTTGTGAACCTGCAATTACGCTGTCTCCTTTATACATAGGATAACTTTTTAAATCTGCTTGAACTTCAATATTTATATTTCTATTTGAATCTAATTTTGATAATTTGATTTTAAAATTCTCTCCTGATGCAAAAGATGTTTTTATATTTCCATTTACATCTGTAATTAAGTCCCCGTTTTCTAATCCTGAAACGGATTTTATATTATATGATGAAACTTCTGAATTTGATGATACTTTGTATGTGATAGAATAATAATTTCCATCTTCTGTTAAATCTTGTACTTTTGTTATTTGTAAATTATCATCAAATGTTTCAGATCCTCCTTCTCCTATTTTTACAAGATTGTGCAACGCACTTAACATTGCTTGACCTTCTTGGTCTCCTTCATCTGCTTGATAAATATTTACGTCTGCTTGTCCTATTAAACAATATATTGCATCTAAAGTTACAGCATATGCATCATAATCTGATGATAAGCCCATTTGTCCTGCAGTTTTATATGGATAACCATTTTTTACAGCTCTCCATACTTTATTATTATTTATAAATGAGTTTATATATACTGTGTAACTCCCTATTTTTCCAGGACCATTTTTACCTCTATTTAAACAATATGCTGGATGCCATTTTCCATCTTTAGTGTATCCTAAAATATCACATGTTCTATAAGTATACATACCTTTTTCATCATTATAATATTTTAAATGATAGTCCGCTTCTCCCTTTTTTTCTATATATGCGTCACCGCCGATATATGTTGCATTTATTATATTTGAAGCATTAGAAATAAATATTATTGATAACAATAATATAACTAATATTTTTTTTGAAATTTTTAACATTTAAATCCTCCTATTTTGAACTTTTTTGATTTTTAAACTAGAGAATTATAAAAAACTTTCTTAAAAAAATAAATAAATGAATATGATTTAATATGGATATATATTATAATATTTTTAAAATTATGTCAAGTGTTTTTGGTAATTAATTTTTCTAAAAGTTAATAATTATTACAATTCACAATTAATAAAGTTCGAAATTAATAAATTTTTCATAAAAAAGCTTTGTCATTTGCTTTTTCGTAGAAATTCTAACTATTTTTTATGGCACCCTTCCACGGTTACCGTGAACTCTTTCCATAAAAAATGTAAGAATTTCTTGCTCAAAGCATTCCATCGCTCTTTACTCAAATTTTATTAATTTCGAACTTGTAAATCGTAAATAGTAACAATACGTTTAATTTAAAATTAAATACTTTTCGTTTCTTGCTCTCCTGTTTCCATATTTTTTATAGTATATGAATTTGACTTAACTTCGTCATCTCCTATAACAACAGTATATGGAATTTGGAGTTTATCTGCATACTTAAATTGATTTTTAATTTTTTTATTTTCAAAATAAATTTGAACTTTTTTTCCTTCTTGTCTAAACTTATTTGCAACCTTTGAAACATACTCAAAGTCTTCTGTCATAGACAATACTAAAATATCTGCTATTGATTTTTTTTCTGATTTTATTAAATTCACTTCATTTAGCTGATAAAATAATCTGGTTAATCCTATTGATATACCAACACCAGGAAGCTTTTTGTCTGTGTAATATTCTGCTAAGTTCTCATATCTTCCTCCTGAGCATATACTTCCTAGGCTCTTATAGTCATCTAAAAATGTTTCGTATACTGTACCTGTGTAATAATCCAAACCTCTTGCTATTGTTAATTCTATTTTAAAGTTGTCTTCTGGCATTCCAAATATTCTTATATATTTTACAACTTCTTCAAGTTCTTCTAATCCTTTTACAAATGCTTCATTTTGAAAATTTAATTGTTTTAATTTTTTTAGTTTTTCATCATTAGTTCCTTGTATTTCTATGAAATTCATTATGCTATCTACTTTTTCTTTTTCTATATTTAAATCTTCGAGCTCTTTAATTACTTTTTCTTTTCCTATTTTTTCTATTTTGTCTATTATTCTTAAGATGTCTGGAGCAATACTAGAAAGTTCTAATTGTTCAAATAATCCATTTAATATTTTTCTATTATTTATACAAATTGTAAATTTTCCGAATCCTAATTCTTTAAATGTTTCATAAATTACTATTGGAAGTTCTGCATCATTTATAATACTTAACTCTCCATCTCCTATTATATCTATATCACATTGATAAAGCTCACGATATCTACCTTTTTGTGGTTTTTCCCCTCTAAATACTTTTCCAATTTGATATCTTCTAAATGGAAATGCTAGGCTTCCATAATTTTTAGCAACATATTTTGCAAGTGGAACTGTTAAATCAAATCTTAAACTTAAGTCATTTTCTCCTTTAGTGAAACGATATATTTGTTTTTCTGTCTCTCCTCCTGCTTTTGCTAAAATAACTTTTGAATCTTCTATAATTGGTGTGTTTAATGGTAAAAAACCAAATTTTTCATATGTATTTTGAATTTTATCTTTTATTTGATTAAATAAAATTTGCTCTTGTGGTAACAATTCCATAAATCCAGGAAGTGTACGTGGTTCTACTTTATTCATTTTATATTTCATCCCTTTCTTTTTTATTTGGAAAGCACTTTATTCAAAAGCAATTTATTTCCAAATTTTTATGTATCAAAAAAATAAGTTGCTTCTAAATCTGCTTCATGTGTTAATAATGCTACTGGATATTTTTCATATGCTAAACCTATTGTTGTGTATAATTCTTTTGGTTCAGTATATCCCATATGCCATCTTATTGCGTATTTTTCTTCTGGAGTTAGTTTTATATATTCTGTTATCATCATTACTGATTTTTCTCCATGTCCATATGGAATAGTATCATCTATTGTATAATATGGTACTTTTTCCCATACCCCTAATGCGTTTTTTGCATTACGATAATCTATTTTGTAGTAGTTCGCTTTACATATATCATGTAACAATGCTATTATAATTATTGAATCTTCTGGTGTTTTTATTTCTATACATGAATTTTTTACTTTTTCTTTTAATATTTCATATACTTTCAAACTATGCTCTACTAATCCATGTTCTCTACTTCCATGAAATCGTGTACTTGCTGGTGCATCGAAAAAATCTGTTTTTTCTATAAAATCTATTAGTTCTTCTATATTTTCTCTTTTTGTGCTTCTAAGTAAATTTAAAAATTCTTCTTTCATTTTTTGTTTTCTCCTTTTTTTCTTCTTGCTTTTTTTATTTTATAACATTTTCTATTTTTGCATTTTTTATAGCATTTCTTAGTTTTTTAATTTTCTCCTTCTAGTTTTGCTTTTATTTTATTTGCTTTTTTTCTTATCCTTTGAATTGCTGTATCTACTGATTTTACTTTACTTTTAAGATTTTCAGCTATTTCTGCGTAACTTTCTCCATTTTTGTAATGAATTAGTACCTTTTTTTCAAAATCACTTAAATTCTCATTTATTTGTTTTTCAATTACATCAACATATTCTTTCTGTTCTATTATATTTAATGGGTCTTCCCCTGTTTTTCTTGTATCTAAAATTTCTATTACTTGAGTTTCATTGTCTTCATCATATGCTTCAGCATTTAATGATAATGATGAATTTAATGGTATATGTTTTTGACGATTTGAATTTTTTACAGCTGTTATCATTTGTCTTTCTATGCATAATCCTGCAAAGGTTTTGAAGGAATTTTGCTTTTTATCGTTGTATGATTTTACAGCTTTGTATAAACCAATATATCCTTCTTGCAACATATCTTCTTTTTCAGAACCAACCATAAAAAATTTATTAGCTTTTATACTAACCATGTCTTTGTACCTTTCTAATAGGCACTCTAAGGCTGTTGAACTTTTATTTTGGGTTATTTCTTGTATTAAATTTTCATCTGATAATTGATTATAATTTTTTTCAAAATCGCTTAAACCAAGATCCGACATCTATTGCTCCTTTTAAACTGTATTTTTTTATATAGTTATTATATTAATAAAAATTAGTAGTGTCAAGCTTTTTCTCATATATAAGTAAAAAAATTTATATTTATATATTTTGAAGTGAATTGTGGGGACCGTTTTAGAAAATGTTAGAGCAAAGCGAATTACATTTTCTTAAATGGGGATAACGAAAAAATATATAAATATAAATTTTTATTATTTAATAATTTTGCAAAAATATTTCACACTTATTTACTTCTAAAATATTTTTAGCCCTTTTTTCAAAATCTTTTTCTTGCTTAGTTATTACAATTTTAGAAGCAAATGTTCTTTTACTATTTTCTATTTTTGACTTATTTAAAAATTCTTTTAAATATGTTGCAACTCCTTTGGCTGTATTAATTAAGTTTACATCATAATTAAATTCTTTCTTTATTATTTCATCATAAAGTGGATAATGAGTGCAACCTAAAATTATATGCTTAATATCGTTTTCTTTAAAAATTTGTACATAGTTATGTATAGCATCTAAACTTTCTTTAGATGCTATTTTTCCTTCTTCTACAATATTTGCAAGTAATGGACATGCCTTACTTATAACTTTTATGTCTGGCATTTCTTGTTTTAAATTAAATTCCCATGCCCCGCTTCTTATTGTCCCATTTGTAGCCATGACTCCAATTTCTTTTATTTTTGATTTTTTTACATACTCTACTGTTGGCTCTATTATACCTATAATTGGAATATTAAAAGTTTTCTTTACTTCATCTATACATTGGCTAGTTGCTGTTCCACATGCTATTATAATTAATTTCACATTTTGCTTAATTAAATATTCTATGTTATTTTTTGAAAATTGGGTAATTTCATCTTTTGTTTTTTCTCCATATGGAAAATTTAAAGTATCTCCCAAATATATAAAATCTTCATTAACAAATTCTTTTTGCAATTCTTTTAAAACCGTTAGCCCTCCTAGCCCTGAGTCAAATATTCCTATTGGTCTTGTATCCATTTTTTTAGCCATTCCTCCTTAATAGCAAAATTTAATTATCCATCACTTCATAAATTACAAAATTATCATCTGAATATATTTTATCATATTTTTCAGAATCAGATTTATCTATTAACATACTTACCTTTGAATTTTTATATAAAATAACATGAGTTATTCCATATTTTTCAAAAGTTGAACCATAATATTTACTTATATTTGATGTATTTATAAAATCCATAAATATATCATTATCTAAACCATTAAATTCTGGTGCATATAAATCTGCTCTAGAATCTATAAATACTGGTATGCCTCTAAATAATAAGTAACTTCCATAATTATATTCATTAAATAATTTTATATTATTTATATCTAAATTCTCCAATATCCAATTAGCTGCTTCTACTGGGTATGATTTTTTATTTATATATTCATCATCATTTTTATCTTGTATTTTTATAATACTATATGACACAATAAATATTAAAAATCCTAAAATTGCTGTATTTTTTATTATTTCTTTATAGAAACCTTTTATTTGATTTAATTCATATATTTTTATTGATTCCCATATCATTTTATTTAATATAATTGAACCTATTAATATAAACATAGTTGATTGTCTTTTTGAAGAGAACATTAAATACGTAAGTCCACCTATCATAAATAGATCTGATAATCTTATTTTGACTTTAGTAAAAGTTAGAATAGCTATAAATATTACTATTGTGCACATTATTGGTATGTTTTTTATAAGTGTTAAAGGTAAATGTTCGTTTATATTTTGCACTGTATTTCCTTGCATTGTCTTATATAAATATGTGAAAGGTGTTGTTCCAAGTGGAGTTAAAAATCCTGTTAAACCACATATTAACATTACAAGTATTAGCCATTTAACATTTTTGTTTCTAACCATTTTTATTTTATAAGGTTCTTCTTTTTCTCTTACCTCTTTTATTCTTTCATTTGAAGCATATATTTTTTCTAGCTCTTCATTTATTTTTTCTTTGTTTTTCTTTGAAATTTTTAATAAAATTTTTCTATATAAAATTCCTGCTTTTCTATATACTATAAAGTCCCAAATAATACTTATTACATATTCTGCAATATATGGCAAAGATAATACAAATATAAATGGCCATACTGCAACATGAAGATTTGCAATTAATAATGAGGACAGAATTATTCCTATTGCATAATATATTTTTTTTGGGTTTTCTATAAACTTTTCTATTAAATAAAAAACAAATACATATAATATAAATGTTACGAGCTGTGCTCTTGCTGTAATATAATCTTTTAAAAGATACATTGAACCTATTGTAATTACAAAAGATATTCCATGATTTTTAACCAGTTTTTTGTTTACTTTATATATTGTAAGACCTAGCAATATAGTTAACACACATACAGAGATGTATATTGCATCCCATCCACCTTGGTCATATATTATACTCATTATTACATCATATAACCAATGGGGATATGTGTATGGTAAGTCTTCATGCCATGAAAAATGGTCTTTGTTATCTATTCCATTTTCTCTAATTGACTCTCCTATTGATACTGTATAAAATGTATCGTTTTGCAATGTTTTAGGAGCTAAACTAAAACTGTAAATGGCAATTAAAATTATTATTATAAATTCAAAAATAACACTTTTATGCTTTTTAAAAAAATTCATAATTAATTTTTCATTCCTTTCATGTACAACAGGGACCGGTTCTTTTTTGTGCATGTACAACAGGGACCGGTTCTTTTTGGTACATGCTCCAGATGGACCGGTTCTTTTTGGTACATTTTATTTATTTGTAGAACCAAATCCGCCTACTCTTGTTCCCTTAGCATTATCGTCATCTGTTACTAAATATTTTCCAAATACTCCTTGTCCTACAACTTCTCCTTTTTTTATTAAGACATCTTCATTTCTAAAGTTTATTACTGAAAACATTATATGTCCATCGTTATCTTCGTTTCCATAGTAATCACTATCTATAACTCCAACATTGTTTGCAAGCATTAACCCTTTCTTTTTAAAGTTTGAACTTCTGTTATATAAATATAATACTTCATCTTCTTGCATATATGCTTTTACCCCTGTACTTATTAATGTTGGCTTTTGTCCTAATTCAAATTTTGGAACAACTGTATCTTCTGCAACTTCTATATCATATCCTGCAGATGTTCTTGTTTTTCTTTCTGGTAAATTAATATTTTTGTCCTCAAATCCTTTTGCTATTTCAAATCCTCTAACTTTTTCCATTTTTATCACATTCCTTTCTTAATTTGCACAAATCGTTTTATAAAAATTTTATATTTTTTGACATAAGTGCTTTTTCTTTATTAGTTGTTTTAAATATAATTATAACTAATTTTTTCCTATTATTTTTATAACAATATTTGAAAAAAGTCAAGCAAAAATGTTCAACTTTATAAAACTACAAAAATATAATAATATTAGACAAATATTGACATATTTATACGACTTAAAATTAAGTGCAATTCTTTTTATAAAATTTAGAATTTAATAGAGCAAATTTAGTTTGAAATAATATAATTTTCATTACTATTTGTGCTTTAATTAGAAAGGATTTAGATTTAAAATGAATATATATAGTTTAGATAATTTACCATTAAATAAAGATGGATATATTATAGATTTAAAATCACAAGGTGCTTTAAGGAGAAGAATGCTTGACTTGGGGTTAATAAAAAATACTTTAATTAAACCAGTATTTATAAGCCCCTCTGGAGACCCTAGAGCCTACGAAGTTAGGGGGAGTATTATTGCTATTAGAAAAAAAGATGCAGAACTTGTTAATATTAAAACCAAATGATGATTTTGGGGTGACACATTTAATTTAACTTTCATATTATAGAATAATTAAATTTTGTGGAGGTTTTTTATGGGGCTTACTTCGAAATCTACTGGAAATACCTTACTTAATGAAAATTTTGAGAAATTAAAAAAAGATTGTAATTATACTGTTGCTTTGGCTGGTAACCCAAATGTTGGTAAATCCACCATTTTTAATGGTTTAACAGGCATGCACCAACATACTGGAAACTGGCCTGGCAAAACTGTTAGCAATAGTTCTGGTATATGTGAATATAAAGGTTCTAAATTGCTTTTTGTTGACATTCCTGGTACATATTCTCTTATGTCCAATTCTGAAGAAGAAGAAATTGCAAGAAATTATATTTGTTTTGAAAATCCTGATGCTGTTGTTGT
>CANRQH010000041.1 GCA_947632745.1 uncultured Clostridia bacterium
TTTAGTCTCTTTGTGTTATTTTATAAATTTCTTCTTTCTTTCGTAATTCTGATGACTTTCCTATTATATAAAAAAAAGCTTACTCATTTTTTGAGTTAGCTTTTTTCATTGATTGGTTTTCTTTAGATGCTATTCCGAAGAATAAACCAAAATATTGGTGCAATTCCTATTGTACTAATATTAAAAAATGCTTGTGCCAAATAGCTGATAATTGTTATAGTATAAATAGTTGCTAATTTGCTTTTAGCCATTCTTTTCATACCACCTATAACAATTTGTCCAATAAAAATTAAATATACTATTAATGCTGGTATTCCCATAGTAGCTGCTATTTGTAGATATTCATTATGAGCTTTATCAACGTAAATACTTGATCCAATACCAATCTCCTTGCATTCATCTGGACATTCTTCTATTAGCCCATCAGATAGAGCATCTACTCCACATCCTGTTATTGGTACTTTGGTAATTAATTTTATTACCGACTTCCATATGCCTATTCTTCCTGAACCCGTTTTATTTGTCAATCCCACATTTTTAATTTCTTTTATTTCTTTTTGCAAATTTGTTGTTTTATTTTCAATTCTATTATACTTATCAGTTATCTTAATGAAACCGAAACAAAAAATAAATATCATTCCTATAATAAAAAATCGTTTAAAATATTTTTTCCTATGTTTTTTTATTAAATATATTATTATTGCAAATATGTACACTATAAATGCAACCCATGAACTTCTTGCAGTACATGCTAACATTGCACTATAGGCAATTGCACTTCCTATATAATATATTTTTTTATTAAATAAAATTGCTCCTAATATCATTGCTGGCAAAACAATGCTAACAAAACTTCCCATAAAATTTGTATTTCCAAATGTTCCATTTGCTCCTCCTGAAAAAATTGGAGGTAAATTAATAAAATTTCCTACATAAAACTGTATGATTGCAAATATACATATTGAAATATAAGTTATTAATGCAAGTGTAAGAAATTTTTTATATGAGTTAAAATAATATTTAGCATTATAATATACTAATATATATATTATAATTGTATATAGTCCTTCAAATCTGTTATCTTCTCCAATTAATGATTTAGGTACATTTTTAGAAAAAATCGTACTTAAAATTGACAAGACTCCAAATACTATAATTAGTATATCTGTCTTGTCAAATTTTAATTTATCGATTTTTAATAATGTTGATATTAATAAAACAAGTCCACATAACAATAAAATAATTATTTTAGGTACATTATAATTATAAAAAATCAAACCCGTATTTGGTTTTATTAATACTGGTACAATAAATAATATAATACTTAGTGTAACTGTTATAATTTGATTTTTTTTATTCACTGAAATATTGTGACTCCTTTTCTATTTTATATAAAAAATTATTTATTTCTTAATATCCTATTAATAATTTTTTGAAGCCATGAACTTTCATCATCATTAAATGTATTTATTTCTTCGCTTCCTACTTCAACATAATCTTTCTTATCTAAAGTAACATATACTTTTTGCCCATTATCTAATCTTTGCATTCCTAGCTTCTCTTTAGCTGCTTGTTCAATATTATTTAAATTGATGCTTCCTTCTATACTTACTTCTAATTGTCCATTAGTTTTTTCAATAGATGAAAGTTCATTTTTTTTGTTTTGAATCTCATTAAATTTTTCGTTTATTAGTGAACTTCTGTAACTTACAGCGAGTAATATTAAAAATATCGTTAATATCAATACAACATTTTTAGTGTGTTGCTTTTTTTCTAATTTTAATGCAACTCGTCTTTGTTCTTCGTTTATTTTAATTTGTTTTTGATAATCATTTGTTCTTTTTTTATTTGGTATTTTTTTTGGTTCAATTTTTCTTGGACTTGTTTCATATTCATAATTAAATATACTCATAAGTTACTTTGTTCACCTCTTTTCTTTTTGTATTTTTATTTATTTGTTTGTTTCGTATTTTTTTATTAATTATATTTCTATTTTTAAATTTTCTCAAAAATCCTAAGTTTTGCACTTTTTGATCTTGAATTTTCTTTTTGCTCATCAATAGTTGCAATTATTGGCTTTTTAGTTACAACTCTTCCTAGCTCTTTTGCTCCACACACACAATATGGTATGTCTTTTGGACATGTGCAAATTCCTTTTGCTCTATTCATTGCTATTTTTACGCATCTATCTTCTAAAGAATGAAAAGTTATAACACATAATCTTCCTCCAGATTTTAACATATCTATTGAATTAGATATTGTATCTTCTAAGGGTTTTATTTCATTATTTACTTCTATTCTTATTGCTTGAAATGTTCTTTTTGCTGGGTGACCATCTTTCGGGTTGAATTTTGGTATTGAATTTTCTATAATTTTTACAAGTTCATCTGTTGTTTCTATTTTCTTTTTTGCTCTTTGAATACATATATTTTTAGCAATTATTCTTGAATATCTTTCTTCTCCATATTCATAAATTATATTTGCTAAGTGTTCTTCTTTATAATTGTTTATAACTTCTTTTGCTGTAAGCCTTTGGGATTTATCCATTCTCATATCAAGTTCACTTGAACCCATATAGCTAAATCCTCTTGTCTTTTCGTCAAGTTGATATGATGAAACTCCTAAATCTAATAGAATTCCATCAACTTGATTTATATCTAATTTATTTAAAATTTCTTTAATATCATCATGATTTCCATGTATATATTTTACGTTTTGGTATTCAGATAGTTTTTCTTTAGCTGCTTTTAAAGCTTCTTCATCTCTGTCTATTCCTATTAAAATTCCTTTTTTAGGATCTAACTTTTTTAAAATCTCTATACTGTGCCCTGCTCCTCCTAGAGTTCCATCTACATATATACCGTCTTTTTTTATGTTTAGTCCTTCTATACATTCATTTAATAATACTGGCTTATGTTTAAATTCCACTTTTTCTCCTTTAAGTTTTATAGATTTTAGCAGCTAGTATTATTTTTAAAAAATACCAGCTGCTTTTTCTTTAAGTATTCAAATTTGTCTTCTTAAGTATTACGCAATCTTTTGTAATACTTTTACTTTGGTATTTTTTATTCTTTTTATCAAAGAAATTCTTTGGTATACTAATTATGTATGTGTTTTTTACTTAATTAAAAGTTTTATCTTGTGTAATTTTTTACTTTTGTCTTTTATTTTTATATTTTCTTTTGTATTTATTTCTTTAGTAGGCATTTCTTTTGTAAACACTTTTGTATTTTTGAATTTTATCTTTAGTTTTCTAAGCTTTTTTCCTTTGCATTTTTCTCTTTAGTTTTTAACATAATCATTCCCTGAAATATTTTCGGAAATTTGATTATTATATAAACTTTTCTTTAATAGAAAAGATTATATACAATATTTTTATATTCCAAGCATTGTCATGTTGTCTGCAATTTCATCTGCTGAAATTTCTTCATCTTTTGATTGCCAAGTAGCTTTATCCCAAACTTCAAGTCTTGTCCCAACTCCAATTATTACTGCTTCTTTTTCTAAATTTGCTGCTTGTCTTAAATTATTTGGAATTAAAAATCTTCCTTGTTTATCTATTTCACACTCTGTTGCTCCTGCTAAGAAAAATCTTACAAAATTTCTTGCATTTTTATCTGATAGTGGAAGTGATTTTAATTTTGTTTCAAAATTTAACCATTCTTCACTTGAAAAAGCAAATAAGCATCCATCTAAACCTTTTGTTAAAATGAATGTGTCCCCCATGTCTTTTCTAAGTTTTGCAGGCATTGATATTCTGCCTTTTGCATCTAATGTATGCTCAAATTCACCCATTAACATGATTAAATTTTCACCCCACTTTGTACCACTTTTTTCCACTTCAGTTAAATTTTAATACACTTTTATTTATTTTGCAATAGTTTTTTGAAAAAAATTTAAAAAAATTTTATTTTTTCAAGTTCAAAATTAATAAAATTTTCATAAAAAGCGCTGAAACGCTTTGAGTTAGAAATTCTTACATTCTTTATGGAAAGAGTTCAAGCTTGCCTTGGAAGGGTGCCATAAAAAATGTGTAGAATTTCTGCGAAAAAGTAAGGGACAAAGCTTTTTATGAAAATTTTATTAATTTTGAACTTGTAAAACAAAAAAAATTGATTTAGAATTTTTCTAAATCAATTTTTGTTTATTAACCCAACTGTTTTACACATAGTCCACTCTGGATAATCTGTAAAAGTTATTTCTTCTTTCTTTACCGGGTGTACAAATGATATTTCATATGCCCACAATCTTATTTGTTTGTTTTTACCCCTTGTACCATATTTTTGGTCCCCATATAAAGAATGATTTATATGTGCCATTTGAACTCTTATTTGATGGTGTCTACCTGTATGTAAATTTATTTTTACTAAACTTAAATCTCTTTTTTCATCATAATTTAAAACTTCATAATCTAGTTTTGCCATTTTTGCATTTTTCTTTTGGCTATTTACAACCTTGCTTATATTATTTCTTTCATCTTTATATAAATAATCTTCTAATGTTCCCTTTTTTTCTTCAAATTTTCCATCTACTACTGCTAAATATTTTTTCTTAAAATCTTTATTTCTTATTTGCTCACTTAATCTTGAAGCTGCCTTTGATGTTCTTGCAAACACCATTATTCCACCTACTGGTCTATCTAACCTGTGAACTAAACCAATGTATGCTTCATTTGGTTTATTGTATTTTTCTTTTACATATTGTTTTACCATAGTTAATAAATCTATATCTCCTGTTTTGTCACTTTGAGAAGGAATATTTGGCTCTTTTTCTACAACTATTATGTGGTTATCTTCATATAATACTTTCATTAGCTTTCCCATCTCCCATATATTCCACATGGCAAAATAAGATTAGAATTTTCCATAGGTAAGCCTATTTCTCCCGCTTCTGTTTTTCCATTGTATTTTTTTGAAACTGTGAGCTTTAATATGTTTTCTAAAACTGTGCTTGATATTCCCGTAGTATATGAATTTATTAAGAAAAATAAAGGATTTTTAGAAAGAACCTTTGTGCACAATTCTACTAAATCATAAATATTATTTTCAAATTGCCATACTTCACCTTTTGCACCTCTTCCATATGATGGTGGATCCATAATTATTGCATCATATGTATTTTCTCTTCTTATTTCTCTATTTACAAATTTAACTACATCATCTACTATATATCTTACTTTTTTGTCTCCAAGATTTGATGAAATTACATTTTCTTTTGCCCAAGATACCATACCTTTAGAACTATCTACATGACAAACTGATGCTCCGGCACTTAAGCATGCAACTGTTGCACCACCAGTATATGCAAATAAATTTAATACTTTTATTTCTCTATTTTCTGATTTTATTTTGTTAATCATCCAATCCCAATTTACAGCTTGTTCCGGAAATAAACCTGTATGTTTAAATCCCATTGGTTTTATATTAAATGTTAAATCTTTATATTTTATTTGCCAACTTTCAGGAATTTTTCTATTATATTCCCATGAACCTCCACCTGTTTTGCTTCTATTATATGTTGCATGAGCTTGTCCCCATTTTTCTGGAAAACTTTTGTTATTCCATATTATTTGTGGGTCTGGTCTTGATAAAATAATATCTCCCCATTTTTCTAATTTTTGCCCATTTGCCATGTCTATTATTTTATAATCTTTCCATTCATTTGCTACTTTCATATACTACTCCTTAATATTACTTAAATATGTAAAATGTTTATAAACTTATAAATTAACCACATGTTCATTGTCATACAGGCTAATATTATTAAACAAATTGTTGTTATAAATTTATGCTCAAGAATTTTTCCAAATAATTTGCTTGTCCATTTTTGTTTTTCGTTTTCATTTTTTTGTATGTAGGTTGAATATCCTACTTTAAAAAAATCTTCTTTCATATACATCCTCCCTCTATTATATGTATATGAAAGAAGTTTTAATTTTAGAACTTATTTTTTAATTTTCTTGAACATTACTTAAATTTTTTAAAACATCATATTCTTTATCATTATATTTCATCCAGTAACTTAATTCTCCTGCTGTACTTTTAATATATATTTCATCAAATACAAATGGTAACATTGTGTCTTTACCTGATGTATCCATAAATGAATATTTTCCATATTCATCCCCAATTACTATAACATTATAATCTGGTATTTCTAATAGTTCATATACATTATTTATTTTTGTTATATCACTACAACCTATTTTTTCGTATTTAAATCCATCTGTTATCATTTGTCCTTTTGTGTCAAAAAATCCCCATTTATCATTTTGTTTTACTGGTATTATTTTATCTAAAAGAATATATCCATTTTTTATTCCATTATAAGAAAATGGACTAACATCTATTCCTATTTCTTCGTATTCTGGATGTAAAATAATATTACCTGTACCATCTATTATTCCATACATATCATTTGATTTTACTTTATATAAATTAGATTCTTTACCCATTGATATTATTTCATCATAAATTAAGTTTATTATTCTTTTTCCATCTTCTGAAAATAATCCTATTTTATCGTTACTTTTTACTAAAAATGCTGACGAATCACTTATAAATTGTATATCATCATATTGTGGTTCAAGTATGAATTTAGAATAGTCACTTGTACTAGTTATTCCATATTTACCACTTTGACTTTTTACAATTAATAAGTTATCAAAAACTGATTTTAAATCAGAATTTCTTTCAGTTGCCAAAGTTAATGTACCATAGTTTGATGTTGTAATACTTTTTAATGCTTCACTGTGACCTGCTATTAAATAATCTAATGTATATATATTTATAGTTTTTTTAGTTTCATCATACTGAAAGTAAACATTATATCCTTTTTCTATTCCTTCAACAGATGTATATAATTTATCATTACTTTTAAATACATCTTTATCTATATAGTATTCTTCATAGTTTTCACTATTGTTTTGTAAATCTAGTTTATAAATTACTTTAGATTTTTCAGTAAATATTGCTACTTCATAATCATTTCTAACTATATGACATTTATTATCTTCCTCTGTTTTTGGATTATAGTCTCCTTTATATGTTTCATAACTTAATTTTTCATTTACACCATTTAGATAATTAGCAAATTCTCTAATTGGTATATAAATTTCAGTATTTCCATTTTCATCAGTTTGAATATCTAGTATGTTCTCTAATCCTCTAATCATCTTCCCATCTACATATGATGTAATATGTGTCGGATTTTTTATTCTATATGCAATTAGCCCAATCATTGCTATACTTGAAATTACTAATAATACTATTAAAATAATTATTAATCTTTTTATTTTCTTTATTCTTGCTGTTCTTTGTTTTTCGTATTCTTCCTCTTCATCTATGTAAGCCATTATTTCACCCCCCTAAATTATATTATCATACCCATATTTTTTATAAAATTCTTCTCTAAAGTCTAATAAATTATCATTTTCTATTTCTATTCTAACTCTTTCCATTAATTTAGTCAAGAAACGTAAATTGTGTAAAGACAATAATCTCATTCCCAGAATTTCATTTGTTTTTACTAAATGTCTTAAATAAGCTCTTGTGTAATTTTTACATGTATAACAATCACATTCTTCATCTAAAGGATTCCAATCTCTTTCGTATGTGTTGTTTCTGACTACTACCTTTCCTTTTGATGTTAAGGCTGTGCCATGTCTTGCTAAGCGAGTTGGAAGTACACAATCACACATATCTATTCCAGCAATAGCTGCTTCTATTAAATAATCTGGAGTTCCTACTCCCATTAAGTATCTTGGTTTATTTTCTGGCATAAGTGGAGCTGTATATCTTAATATATCTAAGAATTCTTCTTTTGGCTCTCCTACACTTATTCCACCAATAGCATATCCAGGAAAATCTAATTCTATTAAATCTTTTGTTGATTTTTCCCTTAAATCTTTATAAAATCCTCCTTGTATTATTCCAAATAGTGATTGGTCTTTTGTTGTATGTGCTTCTTTACACCTTTGGGCCCACCTTGTAGTTCTTTCCATTGAATTTTTTGTATATTCATATGTTGAAGGATATGGGCAACATTCATCAAATGCCATTATTATGTCTGCTCCTAATGCTTCTTCTATTTCCATAACTTTTTCTGGTGTAAATAAGTGCTTACTTCCATCTAAGTGTGAATTAAATTCCACTCCCTCTTCTGTAATTTTTCTAAGTGAACTTAAGCTAAATACTTGGAACCCTCCACTGTCTGTAAGTATAGGCCTGTCCCAATTCATAAATTTGTGAAGTCCACCTGCTTCTTTTACCAAATTGTGACTTGGTCGTAAATATAAATGATATGTATTTGCAAGTATTATTTCTGCTTTTACATCATTTTTTAATTCTTTTTCTGACATAGCTTTTACAGTTGCTAAAGTTCCAACTGGCATAAAAACAGGAGTCTGTATATCTCCGTGCATTGTATGTATAACACCTCTTCTGGCTCCTGAATTTTTATCTATGTGTAATAATTCGTATGTTACTTCTGGCATGTGTCGCTCCTTTTATTTTTTAGATAATTCTTTTAATCCTGATTTTATAATTTCTTCTAAGCTTAAGTTCTTTGTATCAATTTTTTCCATTGCTTCATTTATTTCTCTATTATTATATCCTAAAACTTGTAATGCTGTAATTGCTTCTTCTACTTTTTCATCTGCTACTATAGGCTTTTTAACACTAATTTCATTATTGCTTGCAATAGATAATTCTTCCATTGTTTGTTCTTTTTTTATTTTATCTTTAAGTTCAAGTACAATTCTTTGTGCTGTTTTTGCTCCTATTCCTGGCAATTTTTTTAATGTATTTATATCTTCATATATTATTGCTATTGCAAAATCTGATGGTGTAATTGTGCCTAACATTGAAATTGCAGTTTTTGCCCCAACACCACTTACAGAAATTAAAAGTTCAAAAAGCCTTAATTCTTCGCTAGTGTTAAATCCAAATATACTTATGTCATCTTCCATTACTCTGTAGTACGTATGTACTTTTACTATGTCCCCAATTTTTCCGATATTTTCCATAGCTATTTCAGACATAAATACTTTGTATCCAAGCCCTCCAACATCTATTACAACATATCCTCTTGCTTTTATTGCAAGCTCTCCTTTTATATATGCTAACATATTTCCTCCGTGACTTTATTTATTTTGATTTTTTACATAATCAAATTCTTGCGAGTGTTTCATTATTCTTAAAGCTTCTAATGTAAATTTAATATTTTTAAATATTCTTTTGAATATATTTTCTTTTTTATATACAACTATACTAAATTCTTGTTTTTTATTTGCTTCTATTTCTAAGTCTGTAAATTTAGTTTGTCCAATTGGTTCTATATCTTCTACCATTAAAGTTAATTCTTTGTCTTCACTTATAACAGTTTTTTGCATTAGTTCTTCTAATTCTTTAACCATATTTTGTCCCTTTCTTTTTTATCTTTTTCTTTTTTATGTTTTTTATTCTTATATTCATTTTTCTCTTTTTTAATAAGTTATTTTCATTCAACGATATTATATTCTATATAAAAAAAAATATCAAGGTTTTCTTGATATTTTTTCAAATTACACAAAATTTATGACATTCCCATTTACACAGTTAAATTTATACTCTATGCTATTAGCCATCCAGACCTACTTTACATAAAGTGTGAGCCTCGAAGACAGTTCATCGTTAGGGTCATCCAGACTGTTTCCAGTGCGCATACTAGCATTCTGGACGTCGTAGCAATCGCCTCCCCTACTAGTTCGATAGTAGGTTTCCATGGCCTCTAATGTCCACTCATCATGGTTTCCTTCTAGGTCAAAAATGTTTAGTATTTGATCGTCTGCTGTTCCTCCTGTTTGCTGCATCGTTCTGCTATGATTACCATGTTCAGTTGATGTCACTCTATCCTTTTGTGTTTCATTTGTTAAAGCATAGTTTAACATTGCGTCATATTGACTTCCCCATATCATACTTGATTTTACTGAACCTTTTTCATTAGTATATGTTTTTCCATATGCATATAAGCCATACCAATTATTTGCTTTATCTGATGAAGCATCTGTTGCTTCTCCTTTTTTAGATGTAGCTTTTTTTGTTCCGCTTTCTTCTAATCCCATTTCGTATCTTCCAACGTAAAATCCTCCATATTTTATTACACTTGCTATCATTTCGTTATAATCTTCTTGCATCGTAGATTTAAATGTGTCTTTATCACTATACTTTTCTGTTTGAGTTATTAATATTTCTTTTATAATATCTAAGTAGTCACTTTCATTATCATAATCGTCAATCAATACGTCTGGCTCTATGTAATTTGTTGATGACATTACACTTGAATTTGTACCACTAAAATCATACAATACTCCTCCATAATTACTTGATGTTAAATTTGCCATAACCTTGTCTTCTGTTCCTACTACTTTTAGATTTTCATCTACTGGTATCCATACAAATTCGTTTCCATCTCCATCAACACTATCTGTTATTATTATTCCATCTATTGCTTTACTCGGTGATTCATCTGGAATTGTAAATCCTGCTGGCACTGTTACTTTTACATCATCATCTGATGTAACTTCAGTGTTTGTTTCTACCAATTGTTTCGCATTTTTTAAATCTTCTACTTTTTTTGAACCTGATGGTGTACTTTCAGAAAATTCTCCATTATATATTTCTGATGCTAATATTCCACTATATTTTCCGTCTAATGTTGTTAGAGTTGATTCTAAAATATTTTCTTTTTCTTCATTTATAGTAAAATATCTTCCTAATATATCTTTAAATTCATCTTCTGTTATTCTTCCTTGATTATTACTTTGTGTTTCTAGCACATCTAATTGTGCCATTTCTATTGCATTTGCTCTTCCTGTTTTATCACTTGCCTCTCTTGCATTTTGTAATATTCCACCTTCTCCTGTTAACATTGCAATTGAAACTCCTGCTAAAATCAACAATACTATTATTGTAACAACTAACGCAATTAGTGTTATACCTTTGTTTTGTTTAAAATTATTTTTCAATTTAATATTCATATTCATTTCTCCCATCTTTTTTATTATCTTTACTTTTTCTTTTTATATACATACTTTTCTCATCACAACTAGACGGACTTAACTTGTATCAAATATCTCTTGTTGCATTTGATATTTACAAGTACTTCCGTCTATTTTTTATAATATTCTTATTTTCTTTTTTATCTATTTGGTAAACATAAAGGTCGAGTAGACAAATTCCATGTTGAATAAGGAGTCTCTCTCTCTCTCTCTCTACAGTCTCAACGGTTTTAAGCTCT
>CANRQH010000042.1 GCA_947632745.1 uncultured Clostridia bacterium
AAATGCTGTTACAGGAGATGTTGGTGTTAAAATAACATCATATTTTTCAAATGCTTTATTAAATTCATTTGAAACTAGAGTACGAACTTTTTGAGCTTTTTTGTAATATGCATCATAATATCCTGATGAAAGCACATAAGTTCCCAGTATAATTCTTCTTTTTACTTCTGCTCCAAATCCTTCGCTTCTTGATTTTTTGTAAATTTCTTTCAAATTACTATATTCAGGTGTTCTATAGCCATATCTAATTCCATCAAATCTACCTAAATTTGAACTTGCCTCAGCACATGCAATTATGTAATAAGTAGCTAAAGCATAATTTGCAATATCTAAAGAAAATTCTTCAATTTCTGCTCCTAACTCTTTGTAAATTTCTATTGTTTCAATAAGTTTTTGTTTTACTTCTTCATTTATTCCATCTCCAAAAAATTCTTTTGGAACTCCTATTTTCATTCCTTTTACATCATTTTTTAGAGCTTTTGTGTAATCTTTATTTCCAGAATCTCTTGACGTTGTATCTCTTTCATCTTTTCCTGCAATTAATGTAAGAAGCATACTGCAGTCTTTTACATCTTTTGTAATTGGACCAATCTGATCCAAACTTGATGCAAATGCAACTAATCCATATCTTGAAACTAGTCCATAAGTTGGCTTTAAACCAACAACTCCACATAAAGACGCAGGTTGACGTATACTTCCACCTGTATCGCTTCCAAGTGCCCATGGAACCATATTTGAAGCTACTGCTGCAGCAGAACCACCTGAGCTTCCACCTGGAACTCTATTTAAATCCCATGGATTTTTTGTTTTCTTAAAATAAGATGTCTCTGTTGAACTTCCCATAGCAAATTCATCCATATTTAATTTTCCTAAAGAAATCATATTTTCATCTTCTAATTTTCTTGCAACAGATGCAGAATATGGTGCAACAAAATTCTCCAACATTCTAGAAGCACATGTTGTTTTAGTTCCTTTAACACAAATATTATCTTTTATTCCAATAGGAATACCTGCATAATCTCCATCTATTTCTCCTGAATTTATTCTCTCTTCAATATTTTTAGCTTTTTCTTTTGCCTCATCTAAATATGTTGTAATAAAAGCTTGAACTTCAGGCTCTTTTTCTTCTATTCTCTTACAATAGCTATCTACAATCTCGCTTATTGTAAGTTCTTTATTTTTTATTTTATCTTGTAATTCATGTACTGTAAGTTCAGTAATTTCCATCTAAATACCTCCTCTTTTCAATTGTTCCACTGTTCCACATGGACCGGTTCTTTTTTGTACATAACCATGTCCAACAGGGACCGGTTCTTTTTGGTGCATGCTCATTTGGGACCGGTTCTTTTTTGTACAATTTAATTTATTACTTTTGGCAACTTAAACATATTTTGTTCAACATCTTTGCCATTTGCAAGAAGTGCCTCATTATCTTGAAATACATTTATTTCGTCTTTTCTAAATCTATTTTGGCTATCGCCTGAGCCTATTGTAATATCTAAGTTTTCTACAGGTGCATTTGATATTGTATTTGTAAAATTTAAAATATCTTGTAAATTTAATAAATAATTTTCAATTTCATCTTCTTTAATTTCTAGCATAGCCAAATTTGCTATGTGTAAAAGTTCTTCTTTAGATACTGTCATTTTTATCAACTCCTTTTTTCTTTTATGTCCCACATGTACATTTGGGACCGGTTCTTTTTTGTACATGACCATGTCCCACAGGGACCGATTATTGTAAAACTTGAATGTGAACGTCTCTCAATTGTTGCCTAGAAACTTTACTTGGTGCTCCCATCATTAAGTCTTGCGCCTTACTGTTTAATGGAAAGGCTATTACTTCTCTTATATTATTTGAATCTGTTAAAAGCATTAACATTCTATCTATTCCTGGTGCTATTCCTGCATGTGGTGGTGCTCCATATTGAAAAGCAGTATATAATGCTCCAAATTTTGTTTTTACTTCTTCTTCTGTATAGCCTGCCATTTTGAATGCTTTTAGCATTATTTGTATGTCATGATTTCTCACTGCTCCAGAAGAAAGCTCTATTCCATTACAAACTAAGTCATATTGATATGCTAAAATTTCCAGTTTGTTTTCTTTATCTAAGGCTTCTAAGCCTCCTTGTGGCATTGAAAATGGGTTATGTGAAAAACTTAAGTTTCCACTTTCATCTAATTCAAACATTGGAAAATCTATTATCCAGCAGAATTTAAATTCATTTTTTTCTATTAAATCTAATCTTTTTCCAAGTTCATTTCTTATTTCTCCTGCAAGTTCTGATGCTCGCTTTTCGCTATCTGCTATAAAGAATATTGTATCTTTTGGTTTTAAGTCTGCTAAATCTAGTAATTCTTTTTTTAGTTCATCTGGTATAAATTTGTCTATTGGACCTTTATAACTCAAGTCTTCTCCTACCTCTAAGTATCCTAAACCTTTCATTCCAATGCTCATTGCAAAGTCTAGCATTTTTTCATGGAATCCTTTTGACATTTCTTTGCTTACTTTTATAGCTCTAACTGTTCTTCCGATAAATGCTTTAAAAGTACATTTACTAAAGAATTCTGTTAAATCTATTATATATAATGGATTTCTTAAATCTGGTTTATCTGTTCCATATTTTAACATTGCTTCTTTGTAGGTTATTCTTTCAAAAGGTGTACTTGATATTTTTTTATTTGAAAATTCTTTAAATGTATTGTATATTACTGGCTCGATTGCTTGAAATACATCTTCTTGAGTACTAAACGCCATTTCCATATCTAATTGATAAAATTCACCTGGAGCTCTGTCAGCTCTAGCATCCTCGTCTCTAAAACATGGTGCTATTTGAAAATATTTATCTATTCCAGATACCATAAGTAGTTGTTTAAATTGTTGTGGTGCTTGTGGAAGTGCATAGAATTTTCCTGGGTTTAGTCTACTTGGTACTAAGTAATCTCTTGCTCCTTCTGGAGATGATGATGTAAGTATTGGTGTTTGTACTTCTAAAAATCCTTGAGCAATCATTTGAGCTCTTAAATATTGAATTACTTTTGCTCTTAATATTAAATTTTCTTGTAATTTTTTTCCTCTTAAATCCAAATATCTATATTTTAGTCTTACATCTTCTCTTACTTCTTGGTCTGAATTCACTTCAAATGGTAAATTTTCTGTTCTTTTTCCTAAAATTTTTATTTCTTCTATATATATTTCTACTTTTCCTGTTTTTAATTTTAAGTTAATTGTGTCTTCTGACCTTTTTCTTACTGTTCCATATACTGTAACTGTTGATTCTATTGGTATGTGTGATACAATATCTACATCTTGACTTTCACTTGATGTTACAACTTGTGTTATTCCATACATGTCTCTAATGTCTAAAAAAACTAACCCTCCAAAATCTCTTATTGTTTCTACAAATCCTGCAATTCTAACTTTTTTCCCTACATCTTCTAAGGAAATATCATTACAAGTATGTGTTCTAAATTCATTCATTTTGTATTCCTTCCTTTCTTAATTAATAGTTGAAAAAGAATTAAATTTTGACAAGGCAAAAATAATTTGAAAAGCAAGGGAGTATACGTGTTATATGTGACCGTGTTTTGAATTATTTTTAACTTGAGGCGAAATTGTAATTATTTTTCAACTTTCTTAGCAGAGAAATAAAAAACGTCCTCTGCTATATACGCAGGGACGAATAAATTTATATCCGCGGTACCACCCATACTTGAAAGTTTTTCTTAAAAGCTTTCCTCTTTTTTATTAATTGCTCCAATGTGTTTCGAATTAGTCATGTTTTTAAAAGGGCTTTCAGCCTGTGACCCTTATTCTCTAATAAAACCTTTGGCTATCTTTGCATCTTCATAGCATTTTTATATTTCTATTTTATTTGTATAGTATTTTATAATATCTTCCATTTTTTGTCAATACCTTTTAGACATTTTGTTCTATATCCTGTACTTGCTGTGAACAATTAACTTTTTAAAATTGCATATAACTTGTTGGATTTAAATATTCTCCGTTTTTTAACAATTCAAAATGAAGATGATAATCATCTGATATTTCAAAAGTTGCTGTATTTCCTACTGTTCCTATAGTTTGTCCCGCTTCTATTTTTTCTCCTTCAACTACAAATTCAGCAGTTAAAAGATTTGCATAAACAGTCTGAAATCCGCTATCATGTTTTACAATAACTGTTAATCCATATCTTGGATCATTTTTTATACTTTCAACTTCTCCATCTGCAGCTGCTGTAATAACTGATGTTTTATCAGCTTTTATATCTATACCAGAATGTGTTATCCACTCTTCAAGTGTGTTTGAATATACCAATGAATCTGGTGCAAATTCTCGTATTATTTCTCCTTTTATTGGACACGTGAATTTTACTTCTTTTTCTTCTACATCTTTTTCTGTTTTTGTTGTATTTTCTGTTTTATTTGTTTTTGAAGTATTTTCACTTTCTTTAGTTTTTGAAGTAGTATTTGTACTTGTTGTATTAGTTGTATTTGTTGCATTTGCTGTATTTGTTGCATTTGCTGTATTTGTTTCATTTGTTGTATTGCTTTGTGCATTACTGTTTGTTACCTCATTAATTTCATTTGAAGCTTCATCAACTGTTTTACCCATTGGAGTACTTACTCTTTCAGAATCATCACTATTTCTTACCTCACCAATTTCTTCTAAAACTCCTTCATTTGTGTTAGAATTATTTACATTCACCAAATATACAATTAAAGTTGTAACAAGTATTGCAATAATTACAATACCAGATATTATCATCCCCTTAGTTAATTTTTCTTCATTTTCATTAAAATGTTCTCCCATATAATCCTCCTTAAAATTTAATTAATTATATTATTTACCTTTTAAGGGAATTTATACTTTTTATTTGGAGATAATTACATTTTCTATCTCTTTTGGATTATTAATTATATATATTTCTACTAAATCTTTTATATCAAAGCCATTATATTCTTGTTTTTGTAAAGCATAGTACATATCTGTATTTTCTTTTACTTTTATTTCATAGTCATTTATAATCTTTCCATTAAATCTTTTCTTTTTTATTTTAATCTTTTCTTCTAAATTAATAATTATTCCGTCATCTTTAATAATATATTTGTTTATTATCTCTTCTGGAAAATCTATATTTAAAATTATATTTGCTTTTGATAAAGCTTTTTTCTTATTATTTGTAGTCGTTATAATTATTCCATTTTCATCATATAGCTTTTTTTGAAGATTTTTGAAATAATTGCTTTTTTGGGTTACAATATTTACCATTTTAAATTTTTTAGATAAATTTTCCACTAATTTTATTGCCCATTCATTTACATCATTTATTGCAATACTAATTAATATATCTTTTTCTTTTATATTATTTTGTATACATACTTTTTCTAAAAAATCTTCTACAATTACCTTAAATAAATATCTTCCTTGAATTACGTCTATTCCATTACTATATAATAAATTTAAAAATTCATCATCTTTTTTTAAATTTTTAGATACAATTGCTTTATTGCTATTATTTGTTTTTAAAATTTTGTTTATTCTATTTACGAGTTTAATTTTTTTTGATATTTTCATTTTATCTACTTTTTGTTTTATTAATATTTGGTCATCTTTTAACTTTACCTTTCCAAATAGCTTTCTTTTATCTAATTCTTTAATTAAAAAAACTTGCATATAATTTCACCTAATGAAATATATGCAAGAAAAATTTCAATATAACTTAAATATTTTTTATAATATTATCTTAATCATTTTTTATAGCCTTTTTCTAAGCTTTTTTATTTTTTTATTGCTAATATTTTAAATTTAATAACACCGTCTGGTGCATCTACTTCTACTATTTCTCCTTTTTTCTTTCCTAATAATGCCTTTCCTACTGGAGATTCGTTAGATATTTTATTTTCAGCTAAATTTACCTCTGTTGAACCAACAATAGTGTATTCTATGTCTTCATCAAATTCTACATCATGCAATTTAACACAATTTCCAATTTGAACAGTTTTTGTATCAATTTCTTTTTCGTTTATTACTTTAGCATTTCTTAATTTTGCTTCTAACTCTGTAATTTTTGCTTCATTTTCTGATTGTGCACTTTTTGCTTCATCATATTCAGCATTTTCAGATAAATCTCCAAATCCTCTAGCAACTTTAATTCTTTCTGCAATTTCTGTCCTTTTTTCTGTTTTTAAATAATTTAATTCTTGTTCTAATTTATCATAACCTTCTTGTGTTAAAATAACTTCTTGTACATCTTCCATTTTTAATCAATCCTTTCTGTTTAATTACAAGGTATATCTTGTAATTTTATTAATCATTTTTATTAGCTTTAGGTAATTTTTCTTTTTCATTTTGGAAATAGCTTGTTATAACTCCAATACTAACTATATATAAGCCTATTGCAATACTGCTTGTAACTCTACCAAATGGTATTCTAGTTATTGCAACTATTGCGAAAAATACTAATTCTGTAATAATTGGTGTTAAAATTCCTGTTAATAGTACTTTTTTTATACCTATTTTATTATATACAATTACAAAATATAATAAAATTAATGAAAAAGTAACGATTCCTGGTAATATATATGGTTTTAAAATATCTCTTATTCTAGTGTTGGCAATGCTTATTACACTAATATCTTCATTTAAAATGTTTGATGAATATTTTTCGTTTATTTTATTTACAATATTTTCTTTTTCTTCATCAGAAATTTCTGTTGAACTTATAACTACTGAATTTTCAAACCATTCATTTTTTTGAACTTTTACTTTTTTATTTTCTAATACAGACTTGGCTATTTCTTTTACTTCTTCTATGTTAAATCCAGTATTATTTGTTATAATTATTTGTTGTCTGTTAGAATACATAAGTTCTATGTTAAATCCTTTAATTCCAGCTACTATTGCTCCAACAATAATTACTATTGCTATAATAATATATAATATTTTTGCTTTTTTCTGTTCCATTCTTTTCATTCCTTTCTACCTAGTCTAGCATATCTCTGGTTAATAAGTAGCTATAAATTACACTTAAAAGTATTCCCCAGAACATATTCATTCCAAATGTTGTTATTTTAGTCCATTTAATAAACACAAAAACTATTGATATTACAAAAATAGGTAATAATCTCATTATCCATGATTTTAACTTTTCTACATTTATTTTGTCTTCCTTTTTGTTTAGTAAACTATATGTTAATATATAATTTATAATAAATATTATTACTGAAGCTGTTATACTTTCCATTGTTACTTCTACATTTGTATATCTTACTATTAATAAATATAATGCTATAAAACCAATATATGCAATAGCTGCAATTAAACCTTTTAATTTATATTTTATTATATATATAACTAGTCCTATTAATATAATTACGCCTATTACAATTAAAACTTTTTGAATAGAATCTTGAGTTATATCTGCATTAATGTAGCTATTTGCTGAAACTTTATATGTAAGAGGCATTTTACCTGACTTTACAAGTAAAGCTATTGTTGATGTAGATTTTAATTGTTCTGAAATTTCTTCTGAGTCTGTTGTAGCTTTTCCCATTGATAAGCTAATAACTCCATTTTCGATTGGATCATCAAAACTTGTTGTTATCATATCATTTGTGTCTATTGCAAGCACTATTTTCTTTTGCTCTTCTTCGGCATTTTCATCAGTGCTTTCTTCACTTGAATCCTCTGTGCTTGCTTCTTCAGTTGTATTGTCATTGTTTTCTTCACTTGAATTTTCTTCTTCATTTACCATTTCAGTTTCTTCTTCAACTGCATTTTCGTCTTCAGTTTCATTTTCTGTTTCTGTATTTTCTTCATTTTGGTTTTCATCTTCTGGCTTTGTTGCATATTCACCTGTACTTATTTCTTTTAATTTATTTGTACCTTCTTTATTTAATAATATTTGTAAATATACTGTTGTGCCATTTTGATCTGTGTTATATGCTGATGAAATATCTTTTATATCATCATTTGTTATAAACACATTTGATGAATCTTCAGAATCTCTTATTTCAAATTTTGATACTTGTAAAATATTACTTACAGTATGGTCAGTTTCACTGTCTTCTGGTATTTGCAATGTTATTGTACCATTTTGAGCATCTAAACTTAAATTATAGTCTTCAACATTTAAAAAATTTAATCTTTTTTCTATTATAGATTTACATTTTTCATAGTTTTCTAAAGTTAAACTATCATCTGAATTTACTTTGTTTTCTGTTTTTGTAAGTGAATTTGCTTCTATGTTGCTGTCTGAATACATGTCTGTATTTCCCATAAGTTCTCCTTCTGAGTTTCTTACTTCAACAGCATCACTTACCTCAAAAACTACTTCCCTATAACCTTTTAAGTCTTTGGCTAATTCGTATTCTTTTACCTTATTTACCATTCTATTAGCATCTTGTTTGTATACTCCTACAAATGATACTAAACATATTACTAATATTGCTAAAATTTCTGTTATTATTTTTAATTTCTTTTTTTCCAATTTTGTCTCCTCCTTAAATTTATGTGACTTTTATTTTGTAAAAGCTGTTTTATATGAATGTTTAAATTGCTTCCATACTTCAACTTTTATTAAACTTTCTCTATTTTAGCCCAATTTGGAAAAAATATCAATATTTTTTTGAAATTTTTTTGTTTTTATTGTATAATTATATAAAATTTTAAAGAGGTTTTTTAATATAAATTTTATTTTATGAGAAATTTAGCTTTTATAAGCCTCAAGAAAGGAAATAGAAATGTCAAGTATATTAAATTATTTATTTGAAACAAATGCAATTAAATTTTGCCCAGAAAATGAACCTTTTTGGTTAACATCAGGGAGACCATCTCCATATTTTTTCAATAGCCAATATGTATATGGTGGAGAAAAAGAATCTACAGAATTTTTAAATTACATAACAGAAGAATTAGCTTTAATTAATGAAGGAAAAGCAAACAAATTAGATTTGCCAAAAAAACTTTTAGATAAAGTTTTAAATCAATATAATTCAAACAGAATTTATAATGATGTTATAAATCAAATGAAACAATATATTGAAACTAATATTGGTGTAGATAATTTTGAATATATATCTGGTGGTGAAAGAAGAGATTGGTATTTTTCTGTAATTTTATCACATTTATTAAACAAACCTCATCTAACAATATTTAAAGATATGTCTGCAATTGTTAGCGATTCTTCTTTTTCAAAAACAGAAGATATTCAAGATTTAAATGGAAGCAAGGTTTTACATTTAGCTGATTTAATTACAACAGCTTCAAGCTACATAAAAATGTGGGTTCCAATTATTAATAAATTAAATGGAAATATGACAAACACTTTAGTTATAATAGATAGAAATCAAGGTGGAAAGGAAATTTTAAAAGAAGTTAATGTTACAATGCATGCATTAGCAACTGTTGATAAAGCCCTTTTCCAAAAGGCACATGAGCTAGGTGTAATAAATGAAAAACAACTTGAAATGGTAAATAAATATTTTGATAATCCAGACGAAACTATGAAACAGTTTACAATAGAACATCCAGAGTTTATTGAAAACAGCCTAAAATCAAATAATGAAAGAACTTTAAAAAGAGTTCACACTTTTATTGAAGAAAATCCATATGGACTTAAATTTTAAGAATGGTCAATGAGCTCGAAACGGTCAATGGGGACGCCCTTTTTTGGCAACTTTTATTGTCATTTGGGACGTCCTTTTTTGGCATAAAATTTTAAGAACAGACGATTTTTTTCTCTCTGTCCTTAAAACATTATATTAATTCATTTTAACTTTACCTATAATTTCATTCACATCATCAAGGTTATGTCTTTTTAAGTACTCTTCTATTTGCTCAACTGCTTTTGGTGCGGCATATGGGTCTATAAAATTGCCACATCCTATAGAAACTGCAGTGCTACCTGCAAGCATAAATTCTACTGCATCATCTCCGCTTACAATTCCTCCTAATCCAAGTATTGGAATATTTACTTTTTGAGCAACTTGATATACCATTCTTACTGCAACAGGCTTTACAGCAGGTCCAGATAAGCCCCCTGTATTATTTGCAAGAACCGGTTTTTGTGTTTCAATATCTATTTTCATTGCAAGCAAAGTATTTATTAAAGAAACTCCATCTGCTCCTGCATCTTCTACTGCTCTTGCAGTTTCTGTTATATCTGTAACATTTGGTGTTAATTTTACAATTAAGGGTTTATCTAATACTTTTCTACATTCTGATGTTACATTTTTTACACCTTCATATGTAGTTCCAAATGCTAAACATCCTTGCTTTACATTTGGACAAGATAGATTAAGTTCTACTCCATCTATATCTAATGTATTTAAAATTCTGCATAGTTCAACATAATCCTCAACAGTATTTCCACAAGCATTAACTATAATTTTTGTATCATATTTTCTTAAAAATGGTAAATCATTTTGTGCAAAATACTCTACTCCTGGATTTTGTAATCCTATTGAATTTAACATACCTGCAGGCGTCTCACATACTCTTGGTGGCTTGTTTCCATTTTTAGGCTTCAATGATGTTCCTTTTGTTATAACAGCACCTATTTTTCCTAAATCATAAAAATCACTAAATTCTCTTCCATATCCAAAAGTACCAGAAGCTACTGTTACTGGATTTTTTAGTTTTATTCCTGCTAAATTAACTTCTAAATTCATTTTTAATTCCTCCATTTCAATTTTTTTATAACATTTTGCATTGAGTATGGTCTCTTTTTAGAAAACATCTATCCAAAATTGTAAATATTTTGATTTAAGAACCGTCCCCAAATGCAATTTGACACAGCCAAAATTGTAATTATTTTTTAACCACTAAAATTCCACATAGTTTACGTCAAATACAGGTCCTGCCTTACAAACATTTACATATTCTGGATTATCTTTTGGCGATTGTGCTGTTTTTACTGAGCATCCAACACACGTTCCCATTCCACATGCCATTTTTTCTTCTAATGAAACTTGGCATGGTATGTTTAATTTAACTGCTAATTCTTTTACAGCTCTAAGCATTGGAAG
Organism: uncultured Clostridia bacterium; assembly: GCA_947632745.1. Lineage (GTDB taxonomy): Bacteria > Bacillota > Clostridia > TANB77 > CAG-508 > CAG-269. The sequence continues at coordinate 11,031 of CANRQH010000042.1, forward strand.
TGGTCCACATGCATATATACTGTCTATTTTTCCATTTTCAATATCTTCTTTTAAGAAATTAATTGCAAAACCATTTTTTCCATAGCTTCCATCATC
>CANRQH010000043.1 GCA_947632745.1 uncultured Clostridia bacterium
TCCTTTGAAAACCTCAACGGTCGGCTCTGCCGTCCGATGTGGTTAGTGCGGGCAGACCCCGCACTTTAACCTGCTTACTTTTATGACCGTTTTCAAACTGCTTTTTTGGGGTGTTTTTGGGCATGATCTTTTAATTTATTTTGTATTCTTTTTTGTTGTATATTTTGTTCTAACTGTATCATCTGTTGTTCGTAATAATAATTTACAGCTTCCTTTATTGGCGGAATAGTATAGAGTAGATTGCCGTTTTGTTTATGTCCATCTTTTTTAATAATAGTTGTCGGTTGAGTTGAGATTAACTGCTTATCTTCAATTGATTTTACATATTTTCTAACAGTATTTTTACTCATACCAATAGCGTTTCCTATGGTTTTGTAACTTGGGTAGCACTTAAAAGTTTTTCTGTTCTCACAATACATCAGGTAAGAATAAACTGCAAGTTCTCCATAGGTTAATCCCAAACAGAAAACTTCATTTGGAATAGGGAAGTAATTTTTTATTGCATTTCTCTTATGGTAGTGGTTATATTTCATGGGTTACCTCCTGAATTTTTCTCAACCCATTCCTTAAACTTTTCTTTTGGAACGACCATACGATTGCCAACTCTAAGGACAGGGAAATCTTTTTGGTGCATCATTTCATAGACTGTTGTTGAAGATATTCCAAGTAGTTTTGATATAGTTTCTGCGTTTAAGAACAACGGCAGTTCGTCATAACTTTTGTAAATTGATTTTTTCACATTGATCTCCTTTATTAAATTTTATATTTTAATAGATTCAATTTGTTATATATTTGACTTTCATATTTATCATCAGCTCCTTTGATCTGTTATACATGACGAGTCTTTTAATAAACTTGCAAAACAAAAAGACTCTTACACACAAGGCACAACTAACTAACCGAAAGATTTATGCAACCCTCGGTGTAATTGTTAGCCTTGATATGTAAGAGTCTGAAATTCAAAATGAATATTCAACTTTTTATTTTATGAAGAAGTTTAACTTCACAATCTGATGATATCTGCTGTACGCAAGATACAGATTTTAAAGGCATTTTATTCAATTTTATTTACATCTATTGTTTAGTGTAGCTATATGATAACATTAGAATGTAAAATTTGTCAAGTGTTTTTTGAATAAAAATTGCATTGATAGGGAATACTAATAATTTTATGTGTACATAAGAATAAGCAAGACCGTTATCGGACTTGCTTATCCTTTGTTGTAGCTTTAGTTTAAATAAACTACCAGTTTAAAAATTTGTAAAACATATATAATTATACAAAATTAACTAAAATATAAAATTTTTCTATATTGGTATTGCATTTTTGTATAATATAATGTATAATTTTAGTAAAATAATTATTTTTTTATATTTAAACGAATTATATCATAAAAGGTAGGAATATTTTGAAAATATGGATATATTAAAAAATGAACTTAATGGTGAGGCAATAGCATTTTTTCGAATAGATTGCACTTCTTATCAGATATTGGAAACATTGAATTATTTAATGTATAATTTCAAAAATTCAAATATTAACCATAAGAGATTTAAATCTGGTAAAATCAACTATTTAAAAAAAATTGATTTAAATTATAAATTGCTTAATGAATTGCCAAGTTTTTTTGATATTTTAAGTGGAAAATTAGTAAAAAATAAAAGCATTATAACTATTACTAAAAAGAATTTTTTTGAACAAGCTAATCAATACCCTAAATGCACTCGTGTAGTAATTATAATTTATATAAATATAAATATTGAATATATTTCTCAGTTTCAATATATTTTTTTATTATTAAATTATCTAAAAAATAAAGGCGTAAAAATTAATATTATAATAATCCCGTATCACATTGGAATTAATACTTCCGAATACTTTAGAATTCGTATTGCATTAAAGGTAGCATATTATAATGATTTTACTTTCTTAAAAAATACTTTTTGGTTTTTTGATCCAAATACTTCAAAATGCATACGTGTATATTCAAATCGACCTGAATTTATTGATGAAGATGTGGATGTTGGGAGTATTTTCCCGATATTAAGCATAAATAAAGAACAGTACAATTCATTATGCCAAATATGCAAACTTGGGAATAACATTTCAAATACTAATGATAATTATGAAAGAATGTTATTAAAATGGTGTGAGATTGAATCAAATAAATTTAAAAGAGAAGTAGATGAAGAATTCAAGGAAAAGATAATTACATATACTCGGAGGGATAATTATCTTAATACTATATTATTTTTGTATACATGTTATGCCATGATGAATGAGGAAAACTATACTAGCAAAAATAAAAAGTATGAAATAAAAGTAAACGTGTTAAATGACGCAAAATTAACTTATATACACGAAATTTGTACAGATTTCAGTCAAGGTATTTTGCAGCTTCTTGAGAATATTATTATACATGTTATTGAGGAGAACAATAATAATGGCTGTGGAACATTAAGTTTAAGACTTTATAGAGAAATTAATAAACAATATAAAATGTATATCTATATTAATGATCTTCAATTTGTTTCATTTAATAATCTAGTAAAAAAATTTATAGATAACAATCCGAGATTTTCAAACACCGGTAACTTGAACTTGAGTCATTTTTATGATGGAAGCAATAATGAGCTAGAAGACTACTTAAATAACACAGATCAGATAGCTATGCATTATGGTTTACAAATATTTAATTGCGTTGTAAATGAACATCATGGACGCTTATATGTCAGCACTGGAGAAAAAGTTTATGATAATCAAAATAATACTGCAACATCTATGGGGTATTGTGGAACAGCTTATGAAATAGAGTTTAATATAGATAGTATGAAACAACAGCCAATTAATTATTCTGATTTAGCATTTCCTATTAACGATATATATATTAATGGTTTCAAAGAAACAAAATCATACATATTTGTCGAATATATTAATGATAATATAAAATTACAGATAAATAACCATATTAATAGTATTATCAGTGGACAAAACAAAGAAGAAAAAATATATATGTTAAAAAATGAATTATTGAAAAATTGTAACAATTCTGCTTGTCTAATAATTGATCTTTTAAAAATTACAGATATACGTATTTATGAAATAATCGCTAAATCTTTATTTTTGTATTTAAATCATTCGAATACAGTAAATAATATTGCTATTGTAAATTTATACAGTAAATATGATGTAGTAAAATTATTCAGACAGTTTGCTTTGTTTTTTAATCGGAAAGGCAAATCTCCTTTTGAAGAGTGTAAAAAAATTTTTATTATTGACAAAGATGGAAAGTTGGATGTTTTAATATATGGAAAAGAGCTAAAAGACATTAGTAAATTGTCTTTATATGAGCGTATATATGGAGGTATAGATTCACAAATGGAAAAAATAATAAATGAAATAACAAATAGATAATAATTGAAAATAGGGGATTATTCTTATGTCTAATACAGATTACAAAGAAAATAATTTTGTCAAATATATAGATTCGTATTATAAATTATCAGTTAAGTCAAACATAAATAATGAAGAACTTTGGATTAAAAAACTACGCAGCATATTGAATACAGATATACATGAAAGTTCTTTAGGATGTAGAATTAATGATACTCATGTTAAAATAGGCAATATTCATATGAGTTCGTTTTTTGAGGCCCGTTTTATGTTTTCACAGCAAAAATGGATTATTCGTTTTGCTAATTGGTTAAAAGAAAGAGTAGATTTAGAAAATTCTAATGGTTTATTAATGATTGGGTACGAAACTTATTTAGAACCAGTATTGTCTTATTTGAAACTTAAATTTCCCCATAAAGTAGAGTATTGCATATATGAAGTTCAAAAGCATTTAACTGCTGATCCAAATAGTAAAACTGATACACGAATACGTTATATAGAAAATGTTGTAAATTTATTAAAAAAGAAAAAATTTAAAATTAATAATATAATTTTCCTTTGCGGTATATCATCAACTTTAAGTACTTATGGGAAAATGCAAAATAAATTTTTAGATGATATTAAAAAATTATATAACCAAAAGACAAAGCCAAATTATAAATTTACTAATTTTGCCTTAATACAAGTGCTTCCAAAAACACAAAAAAAAGAATTTGTTTTTAGCGAGGATAAAACACGGATAGAATGGAAACAAAGTGACAAAGTTGTAACAAGATTTGAAAATAATAAAGAAATTAAAGTTGATTATTTAGTTGATGTATTTAGCGAATGGCAGCTTGCGGAGGAGTGTAAGTGGTGTTTTTGTAAAAACGAACGACCGCTTATTACTGTTGATGACACTTCTGTGGTTCCCCAACAAATAATTACTGTTTACATGAATTATAATTCATATATAGATAGTGATAATAAAGAAGAGGAAAATAGAAATTCTCAAATTGAAAAAATTAATTTTTTTGACCATAAAAAAATTTTTTCTGATTGTATTTATTACAAACATATAGAAAGAGGAGAAAATCATTATCAATACTACATTCGCACTGCCAAAATGTTTTGGGAGATTATTCATAATGATGTATTAAATAAAAAATTTCAAAATTTTTGTGATAATATAAAGAAGAAATTATGTCATAAAAATAAGATAGACACGGAAGACAAACATGTAATAAATATAATTATTACACCTATTCATTATAGTAATGTTTTATTTCCAAGCTATATTAATTATTATGTTTTTGATGGTAAAGCACACATAATAACTGTAGAGCCTAAAAAAGAATTTAGATCTAATTTTGTTACAAAATATTCAAATTATGCGTATTTAAATGAACAGTTTAAAAATAAAAATGTAGAAATTAGATTTCATTATATTGATGATCAAATAGTTAGTGGAGGCACTTTTTACAGGACAAAGTCTTTGGTGAGATCACTTAAAAATGAATTTAAACAAAGTAAAACAAACAGCAGTTTGGTATTTTATTCAATAATTATACTGTTAAATCGTATTTCCAGCGAAACTCAAAAAAATTATATTCAAAGCGATAGATTTTTTTCCTTGATAGATGTGAAAATATCGCACATTCGTAACCATGGTGATGCTTGTCCATTGTGTAAACAAACATTTGAATTAAGAGAAGTAGCTGAAAAATCTTCACTAATTGCGACCAAAAAATATTGGAATGACAAGGCGGATTATCATGAAATACAATCATTAAAGGATATAAAAAAGCAGATGGAGAATCTTAAGGACACACAGAAAAATTTAATGAACGAAAGACATTTTATGAGATTAGAATGTGAAGATATATTAACTGAATGCTCCGACATATACGCATCAGACTATACCTGTTTACAAAAATATCTTTATGAAACTATAAGGCGTAAGCTTATCGCTCATAAAGAAACAGTAAAAAGATATGAATTATTAATATCCTTTATTAAGGCTCTTTCTCGTCCATTTTTATATTATAGAGAAAATGTAAAAAAGTTTGCATTTAAATTTTTGTTAGAAGTGTTAGATGCTTTAATATATTCCGAATACACAGATAATAAAATATTGATAAAAAAAGAAAATTATTACGGTTTATATAATATTTCATTATCTACATCAAACTGTTTTTTGGAACAGTATTGTTTATTGTGTGTGATTTTAAATCAGCTATCAGCAATTGGAAGTAATTATTTGTTGAATTTTGCAAATATTATAAAAATCATGCTGTTTGTAAACGATATAAAACCCAAAATAGGAAATGAAGCTTTACCAAATGATGAAAGTGACATAAGTAATTTTGGGGAATTTGAATATAAGAAACATACTGGACAGTCATACAAATTGTTTGGAATCGGTTCAATTATTGCTAATAACTATAAGCGTGTAATATGTGGATTAAGTGGAGAACATAAAATAAAGAAGGTTGATAAAGTATTAGGAGAGAAATTATTTGAAATAAAGAGTAAAATTGAAAATTTACAACAATTTGATGAATTGTTTAAACTATATTCTGAGTGTAATTTTTGTTTATATAAGTATAAATTTCAGTATACTGGCAAAATTATAGATATAAATACTAATAAAGAACTTGGACAAAAATTGGATGATATTTTGCATAAAATATCTAAATATGGGATTTCTAAAAATATCAATGAAAAAAATATTTCCAAACATAAGAATTTTTCAAAATTATATTATCTAAAAATTTTATTTAATTTTATATGTCTTTTAGTTTTAAAATCTTATAATATATTAAATAATTTTATTGATATTATCGAAATAATTTACTTTGAAAATTGTCATACTGATTCGCAAGATAACAATGATAACGACACAATCAAAAAATTATTAAACTTAATAACAGAGAATGAATTAATTGATTTGAAATTGTGTTTAAACAGTGATGTGGATGATGATAGTTATTATATTCTTGAAAATGACCTAAAAAGCAGCAATAGTAATTTTTTGATTAGCAATAGTAAATTAGTAGGCTTGTTTAGCGGTGAAGATATAAAAGATAGTAGTAAAATATTATATTCAATTGACAGTAAGGGTTTTTTCTATAACGATGACAAAGACAAATGGTTAATTTTGCTTTGTAAAGATGTAACTTCTGATGAACAAAGAAAAGGAATTAATTCTTATCTGTTTGTTGAATTCCCCAAAAGCGAAATTAAATCAGATAAAGACAAGTTTTTAAAATTAAAAGATATTATTAAAAAATATAGGTGTAGATTGACTGAGTGTATAGATAAAGGTATAAGAAATGGTTCTTTATACGCTATTATCAAGAAGGATATAGCTAAAAAAATCCTCAGTTCAGAAAAGACACAATCTCATGGAAAGTCTGAGGATTTAGTAAATTTGTATGATTTTGCAAAATCTGCAATGAATAATACAAATAATGAATCTGCACAAAATGATAAAATTCGTACTTATACATTAATTAATCTTTTAATGAACAGATTGATTTCTAGTGGAGCACTAAAGAATAATTATGAAACATATTTCGGTGTAAGTAACACTTATGATCCACTTTGTAATAGTATGCAGAAAGTGGAAACGCAATGTTATGAAAAAGTAAAAGAATATTTAGATTACATTACTTCAGATAATTGTGAATATATAGAATATATTCACAAATTGCATTCTATGCAAAGCGGAAAAAGCATAGGAAAAAGTAAAATTGTCTGCATACGTAATAACAATGACATTGCAAATGTATCATATGTACCGCAGTTATTAGCAAAGTTTCGAAAATTATGTAGTGAAGATAGTGCAATTTGGCTAATTGGCATATTAGATGTATTTATCAGAAATGCTATTAAACATAGTCCGAAGACGGAAGAAAATATAATAGAAATAACGGCAGAAGAACAACCTACTGAAGAAATAGAATTAAGTAATAGAAAGAAATACAAATATTGTTATGCTTTTATAATAAAAAATAAAATAGATGATAAAGATTTTGATTCTGGTGAAATACATTTAACTAATCAATATTTTATGAAATATTTGCCGAGTATAAAAACGGATGATAATTATGTTTGTGTTGAAAAAAAAATTGAACATGGTGAATACATACTGAAAATATCTTTTAATTATAAATCTGATTGATAAGGAGTTTGTTATGAAAAAGAATTTATTATATTTTATAGATAATATTGATGATGCAATATCGTTGCAACAGGATAACTTAAAAATAGAAATAAAGAATCATATTATTGACTCTATGAAGTTGAAACCAACAATTAATGAAAAAGAAAATTATATTCGCTTTGACAATTCAATGAAAGTTTATTTTAATGGAAAATCCATTACTATAAACAAGGATGATTTAGATAGAAGAATAGAAGATTTTATTAAAGAAGATATTATGCCATTGTTTGATGATTATGATATTATACAATTTGCTATTGACTGTAATTTAGACTATGATGACAGAATCAACACTTCATACAAATTAATTAATAAGTTACTTGAAAAGAGTAAAGATAAAAGAGACAAAATAATAATTACTATTGTATCAGCTTATTACTATAAGAATGAACATCAAATAGAAATTATTAATAGTTTAAACCAAGAAATTATTAATGAAGTGAAATTCTTACCGCGTCCTATGATTAATGAATTGAATGTTTACAATTGGGATGATAAACGTTCTTCCAACGGCAGGTATGAACTGGGGGATATTTTGTTTGAAATATCTGATAATAAAGATGAAAGACCGTATGAAATAATAGAAGAATTATTATATGACGATAGAGCTTCTGCTAATTATTTTGGAATGCTTTTAGTACGATTTTTAAAAGAAGAAAAGATTGATAAAAAGATTTGATGGAGAAATAAATTTTATGAATAATATAGAAAAAAATGAAAAAACACTTAATGCGTTGAGTGAATTAAATAAAAATGATAATATTACGAAGTTTTATCATTATACAACAATGGATGGAGTAAAAGGAATTTTTAAAAACTATATTAATAAAATAAATAAGAATCCTGAAGATGAGTATGTAGTTGACGAATGCTGTTTAAGAGCAAGCAACGTTAGATACCTAAATGACAGTATGGAATATAAGGAAGGAATAGCAACATTAAGTAAATCAACTGATTTTTCAAATATTTCAGAATTGGATGAAAATATTTATAATATTTCATTTTGTAGAAATGGCAATTTATTAAGTCAATGGGATAGATATGGAAAAAGTAGCGGAATAGCCATAGAGTTTGATTTTAATTCTAAAATAAAACTTGGATTTGTGAGGCAAATTAAAAGAGGAAAAGAAGAAAAGACGCCTTTGACTAGATGGGATTATAAACCTATTAATGTAGAATATGAAAATCAAGAAGCATCCTATAAATATATGCGACAAAAATTAAGCTTTAAAATTCCTGGAGAGGACAATAATGATATAATAAATGCAGTTTTTGTTCCGCTTTGTAAGAATGTCGGCTTTAAACAAGAGGAAGAGAGCAGAATTATATTATACGCACAACCTCTTAAAAATTTTATTTATGATATAGATTATATAGTAGACAAGGATGCTGGTACTGTAAAACCATCTTTAAATGTTTTGTTTAAGGGTGAGGACAGTAGAAAAAATATAATTAAATCCATAACTGTTGGTCCTGGAAACAATCAAAATTTAATTTTTAATGCAATGATACATATATTTGATAGGCGAAATTATCATTTTTATGAAGAGGATAAAATCGCTGAATGGAAGAACTCCCAACATAGTATATCAAATCAAATAATTGATAAAGAAATAAATTATTACTTTGGAAAAGAAGACGGTAGTCCTTTTATAAATGAAAATGAAAGTACTATAAAAAAAATAGATTTATTAAAACAACTTAAAAGCAAACTCGAAAATGATTCTAGTTATAAACTTTACATAAAAGCGATTAACAGTGCAACAAAAGCTCTTGAAAAAGAATACAAAAAAGCCATATCTGAAGAAATTAAAAAAAATTCTGTTGATAATTTTATTATACATAAATGTGAAAATGGAATATTTATAAAAAAATCATTGATACCATACCGATTTTAAGATATTATTTTATATGTGAATCGAAATAACACTGCACGATTAATATATACATATTTGTGTAAAATAGCGAATTTATAGCTACTATCACATCCGAACGTTCAGATTGATATTTGATAGTAAATTAATCGAGATGCTGAAATTAATTACTATTATTTTTAGCGAATTTTTGAAAAAGTCAGTTTAGCGTTTTTCCTTGACCTCGCTTCAACAGATTCAATATTTTAATGTAGATAAGTATCTGTCCAAAAGAGTCATGATATCTTGTTGTGTATCAATGATTGTTTTAGAAAGTTATTGTTATTGGGGGATAACCAAGAGTATAATGTAGCAATCTTTTTACTGTAAGATTAATAAATGTTGTGCTTATTTAATATGTTTTAAAGTCGTAGCGTTTAAGAACTCATTGATAATATCAGGAGTGATTAATGGGAATTCTGGATGACCAACTTCAAATTTTCCTTTTCTAGTAAAACAATCTGCATAAACTGGAGATTTATAATTTTTTAGTTACATAAAGCTTGAAATAGTAACAAACAACTCATATTTAACAATAGATCGCGTTTCTGTTATTTAAAAATCATTACTTCTCTTTGACATTTTAAAAGTATCCTCTATACGATTAAAAAGGCATCACTAACATTTGAGTTATACTATAAACTATATTGATTTGTTATTAACCATTTGAACGGTATTGTTGTATATCATGTAGATTATAGTTATACATCCATTTTTATGGCATCAAATATACTTTATCAGCACCTCTGCCAGATACGACGATTAATCCTTCCTCGCACATTTGTTTTGTAAGCACATATGTGCGAGTTCTTTTTAACGCAAGCAGTTTTTGTATTTCTTCATCAGTAATATGACCATGTTTTGCAATATAGTCCAATATTGTTTGTTTTTGTACAGTCACTTTTTTTGATGTTTTTGCGGTATTTATTAAAGCAGAGGCATTCATATTTGGCAGAATTATTTTAAATGTGTTTGCTGTAACTTCTATCTTAGGTTGCTCGGAATAATTTTTATACATACTATAGATTCTTCGAATCCCAGTTCCATATGATTCAATAAGATGCAAACGGTGGAAGACATCAGCAAGATTTTTATTTCTCGGTTGTGAAATGCCACTGCGAATATCGTCCGGAGATAAACCTGGAAGCAGTCCACCTATAGATATAAATTCAATTTCTTTATCATTTAT